>DATLNY010000083.1:0-3601 GCA_035536495.1 Candidatus Saccharimonadia bacterium
GCTCGGCGACCGCGACGGCAACCTCTGGGCGACCGCCGACGGCGAGGGCCTGTGCCGCCTCAACGCAATGGGCTTCGAGTGCGCGCGCGAGGTCGAGGGCCTCACGCACGACGTCGTGCGCTCGATGTTCGAGGACCGCGAAGGCAACCTGTGGATCGGCGCGACTACGACCGGCCTGCACCGCATCAGCGATTCGAAGCTCGCGACGGCGTTCGGCCCGCTCGACTCGAATTCGGTCCGCGCACTCGCCCAGGATCGCGCGGGCACGATCTGGGCCGGTACCGACGGCGCCGGCCTCGGGCGCATCGTGCGGGGCGTGCTGCAGCCGTACGAGTACAACGACCGCCTCGGCAGCCCGTTCATCCGCGCGCTGCACGGCGACGCGGACGGTGTGCTGTGGGTCGGCACGATCGTCGGGCTCGATCGCATCGACACCGACGGCGCGGTGACGGGCTACGACAAGGCCGACGGGCTCCCCGGCGCGATCGTGTTCGCGCTCGCGCCCGACGGCGCGGGCGGGCTCTGGATCGGCACCTCGACCGGGCTCGCACGCCTCTCGAATGGAAGCGTCAGCGCATTGCCGAGCGCGGGTACGCACGATATCCGCTCGCTGCACCGCGATCGATCCGGGCGGCTGTGGATCGGCCAGCGCAGCGGCCTGCAGTGCCTGCACGACGACCGGATCGACGATTGCGGCGCCGCGACTTCGTTCGTGAACACGAGCATCTTCGCGTTCCACGAGGACGCAGATGGCGCGCTCTGGATCGGCACGAGCAAGGGACTCGCACGCATGCGCGACGGCGCGCTGGTGCGTTACACCGAGGCACAGGGCCTCGCCGACGACGTCGTCTTCACCCTGCTCGACGACGGCGCCGGGAATTTCTGGACGAGCTCCAACCGCGGCATCGCGCGGACGCCGAAGGCCGACTTCGACGCGCTCGACCGGGGGATGATCCCGCGCCTGCGGCCGCGCACGTTCGACAAGTCCGACGGCATGCGCGCGAGCCAGGCGAACGGCGCGTCGCAGTCGCCCGGCCTGCGTGCCCGCGACGGCCGGATCTGGATCGCGACCGTGCGCGGCGCAGTGTCGGTCGACCTGCCGCGCATCCGCGAGAACACGCTCGCGCCCCTCGTCGCGGTCGAGCGCGTCGTCGTCGACGATCGGCAGCACGGCAGCACGGCGATCGGGCGCCTCGGGCCGGGCGTCGACAAGCTCGAATTCCACTACGCCGCGATGAGCTACGTCGCGCCCGAAGCCGTGCGCTACCGGTACCGGCTCGAAGGCTACGATCGCGGCTGGGTCGAGGCCGGCGCGCGGCGCACCGCGTACTACACGAACCTGCGCCCGGGGGACTATGCGTTCCTCGTTTCGGCCGCGAACAACGACGGCGTCTGGAACGAACAGGGTGCGCGGGTCGCGTTCTCGATCGTGCCGCACTACTACGAGTCCGACTGGTTCCGCGCGCTGCTCGTGCTGCTCGCCGTGGTCGCGCTCGGCGTCGCGTACCGGATGCGTGTCCGGCGGCTGCGCGTGCGCGAGCGCGAGCTGACGCGGCTCGTCGAGGTGCGCACCGATGCGCTGCGCGAGGCGAATGCCGCGCTGATGCGGATGGCTTCGCTCGACGGGCTCACGCGCATCGCGAACCGGACGACGTTCGACGCCGCGCTCGCGGAGGCCTGGGACGCGCACGCGGCGCGCGGCGTGCCGCTCTCGCTCCTGCTCTGCGACATCGACGAGTTCAAGGCGTACAACGACACCTACGGCCATCCGGCAGGCGACGCCGCGCTGATCCGGGTCGCCGAAACGATCCAGTCGCACGCGCGCGGCGCGCGCGATCTCGCTGCACGCTACGGCGGCGAGGAATTCGTCGTCGTGCTCGCCCGGCCGCACGACGAAGCGCTCGCGACCGCCGGCCAGCTGCTCGACGCGATCCGCGCGCTCGGAATTCCGCACGGCACGTCGCGGGTCGCCACGTGCGTGACGCTCAGCATCGGCGTCGCGTCGTGCGTCCCCGGCGAGCCGCTCGCGCCCGAACAGCTCGTCGAGGCGGCTGATCGCGCGCTCTACAGCGCCAAGCGCGCCGGACGCGATCGCGTCGCGAGCGCGCCGCCGCTCGCGATCCCTGCCTGATCTGCACGGCCTCGACGGGAACGGCGCGAATCGCAACCGCCGTACCGCGCGCTGTATGCGCGCCGCAGTAGACTCGGCACCCGCCCACCCAACCGGAGCAAGCCGATGGCGCGTTACGTCGATGGATTCGTGTTGCCCGTTCCGACGAAGAACATGGCTGCGTACCAGAAGATGGCGCGTCTCGCCGGCAAGGTCTGGCGCGACCACGGCGCGCTCGAGTACGTCGAGGCCGTCGCCGACGACGTCAAGCCCGGCAAGTCGACCTCGTTCCCGCAGAGCGTCAAGCTGAAACCCGGCGAGACGGTCGTGTTCTCGTACATCGTGTACAAGTCGCGCAAGGACCGCGACCGCATCCTCGCGAAGGTCATGGCCGATCCGCGGCTCGCGAAGATGATGGATCCGAAGTCGATGCCGTTCGACGGCAAGCGGATGTTCTGGGGCGGCTTCAAGCCGTTCCTGTCGCTCGGCTGAGCCCCACTTGGCGTCATCCCGGCGCAAGCCGGGACCCAGTGCCTGCCGCCGAGAACCAGTCGCTGGGTCCCGACTTGCGTCGGGATGACGTAATCGTGGGGGCGGCGCGCCTGGCTACCGGCCGGGCTCGCGCGTCAGGTCGAACACCTGCATCCCGTCGCCGATCTTGCGCGCCTTCATCGATGCGATGTTCGCGACCGAGCGGCGCACGTCGTCGAGCCCCGCGGCCCACAGCTCGTCGACCGTCGCGCGCGAGAACTCGAAGTCCTTGCTCTGTGCTGCGTGCGAGAGCCGCCGGTTGATGAGGTGCGCGATCGTGATGCGCCCGGTGTCGCAGAGCTTGCCGAGCCGCACGACGTCGGGATCGGACTGCATCGCCTTCGGCAGCTTGCCGAGCAGGCGCTCGAGCGCCGCGCGCATCTCGGCGAGGTCCTTGACGCGACGCGTGTTGAAGCGCGTCTTGCTCGAGTACTGGATGTCCTTCTTGCGCTCCAGCACGTGGTCGAGCGTGCGCGGCAACTCGCCGTGCGAGCTGAAAAGATCGACCTGCACGACCAGCGCATTCATCTGCGGCGCGTCATCGAGCACGTACCAGAGCGGCGTGTTCGAGACGATGCCGCCGTCCCAGTACTGCTCGCCCGCGATCGTCACCGGCGCAAACGCCGGCGGCAGCGCGCCACTCGCACGCACGTGGTCGGCCGTGAGCGCGTGCTGCGACGTGTCCCGGTTGTCGAAATAGATCGAGTTGCCGGTGCGCACGTTGACCGCGCCGAGCGAGATCCGCACGTCGCCGCGCCGGATCAGCCCGAAATCGACGAGCTCCTCGAGCGTGCGCGCGAGCGGCGTCGTGTCGTAGAAGCTCAGCGCCGCGTCGCTGCCCGGCAGCGCGAGGAACGGCGGCGGACTCCGCGGCCGGAAGAACCCCGGCACGCCGAACGTCGCAATCGTCGCGGCGTTGAAGCCGTTCCACGCCGAGCGCATCGCATCGATGCCAGGCAT
>DATLNY010000084.1:0-2444 GCA_035536495.1 Candidatus Saccharimonadia bacterium
TCGAGCCCGAGGAACGCCCAGAGCGTCAGTGCCGCGGTAGTCGCCGCGAGCGCCATCGGCGTGCCGGTGGCGGTCGGCGGGCGCAGCACCGCCGCGGGCTCGAGCGCGAACGCGCCGACCAGCGCGATTGCCGCGAGCGGCAGGACCTTGAGGATCACGGTGGCGCCCTGGACCGCGCTTGCGGTCTTGAGCCCGACGAGGTTGAACGCCGTGCAGATCCACAGGGCGAGCACGGCGCACGATGCCGCGCGCGCCGGCGTCGCGACCGCTGCGGGTGCGAGCGCGCCGAAGCTGCCCGCGAATGCGACCGCGATCGCGGCATTGCCGCAGACGATCGACAACCAGTACAGCCAGCCCGTCGCGAAACCCGCCGCGTCGCCGAAGCTCGCGCGCGCGTACGCATAGGGGCCGCCCGCGCGCGGCTGCGACGCGGACAGCGCCGCGAACACGCCGGCGAGCAGCAACGCACCTGCGAAACTGATCGCCCAGCCGACGAGGCTCGCGCCGCCGTACGGTGCCAGCGCCGAGGGGAGGAGGAACGTCCCGGATCCGATCATGTTGCCGATGACGAGGGCGGTGGCGGCCCACAGCCCCAGCGGCGCGGCGCGGCGCGCGGTCGTCACGATGCGACCGGCTGCTCGCGATAGGCGCGGCGCAGCAACTCGTGGAAGTGGTGTACGCCGCTCTCGCGCTTCGGATTGAGCCGGCCGGCGAAGTACGAGCCCGACGCGAGCCCGCGCTGCACGGCCTCGCAGATCGCCACGTCTTCGCGCTGCACTTCGTCGGAGAACTCGACGTCGCGCTCGCCGAGCGCGTCCGCGCGCGCGCCGCCGGGGTAGTAATAATCGAAGTCGACACGGCAGCGCTGCGGCGCGAGCGGCACGACGCGATTGGTCTGCAGGCGCCCCGGCAACAGGTTCAGCATCGTGTTCGGATAGACGAAGTAGTAGAGCGCCTCGCCGTCGGCGTACGGACCCTGCGCCGCCTCGAGCGGGCTCGACTGCAGCGAGTGCCAGTCGCCGAGCTCGGTCGCGTAGGCGCGGTAGTCGAGCATGCGGTTGAGCACCGGGTGCACGTGGGGCAGGTGGTAGCCCTCGAGATAATTGTCGACGTACGCCTTCCAGTTGCACGCGAGCTCGTAGCTGACGCGCCGCACGTGGCGGAAGTCCGGCAGGCCGAGCGCGGCGGTGCGCGCGGACACGCCGGCGAGCACGGCGTCGAGCGTGGGGACTTCGCCGATCGCGACGAACACGAGGCCCGACCAGGTCGCGACGCGCGCTTCGGGCAGTCGCACCGCACGCGGCTCGAAGTCGCGCGCGTCGGCCATTTCCGGCGCGCAGCGCAGCACGCCGTCGAGCCCGTAGGTCCACCCGTGATAACGGCAGCGCAGCGCTCGCTGGCCGGCGCCGCAGGTCACCGCGATCGGTCCGGCGCGGTGCCGGCAGACGTTGTGCAACGCGCGCAGCACACCGTCGTCGCCCCGCACGACGAGGATCGGCACGCCGCCGATCTCGTCGAAGACGTGATCGCCCGCGGCCGCGAATGCACCTTCGTGCGCGACGAGTTGCCAGCTGCGCGCGAGCACCGCGGCGCGATCGAGCTCGTGCGCGGCGGGATCGACGTAGTACGGCGCCGGCAGCGCGGTGGACGATGCGAGCGGCTGCGCGACGAGCCAGTCGGACGTGGGTGCAAAGGCCATGGCGCTTCCCCGGACGCGGTCCGGGGAAGTATCCAACGAGTTACGTCGACGTGGCAGCCGCGCCGGCGCGGCGGCGCGGGCTTACGGCGAGTCGGGCTCGTCGTCGTCGATCGCGTCCTCGAGCGACGCTTCGCCGGCGACGGTCGTATCGTCGGGGCAGTCGCGGCCGTCGAGCGCGGTCGACATGTCGTCCGCGAGGCTTTCGCACTGCGCCTTCAGCCCGTCACGGGCGGCCGAGTCGAGCGAGCGCGCTACGAGCTCGGAGCGCAGCTTCTGATAGCGCGACTCGAGCGTATCGGCGGGATACATGCCGAGCACGCGATGGCAGCTGCGATAGTTCTCGAGGTAGTCGTCGCATGCCTCGACGCCGACGAGCTCGTCGTCGGAGTCCGCCGGAGTGGCCGGGCTCGCAGGCGACGCCGGGGCGCGCTTCGGAGCGGGGGCGGCGACCGGCGCTGCGCGCGGGGCAGGCATCGGCTCGACCTTTTCGTCGCGGTCGTCGTACGCGGTGTCGCTACGGGTAGCGTCGCGGCTGCAGGAGGACAGCGCGGCGGCGAGGGCGATCACGAGCAGGGAACACTTCCACGTGCACGGGTTCATCGGTCATTCTCCAATGGGTTGTCGCGCGCGCCGGGGCAGGGCCCGTGCGGTAGCGTGGTCCGCGCGCGATTCCACGCGGCGCCGGTGGCGTACACAGCAATTGCCGTGCCACGCGCGGCACCAGGACGCGCATGGACGGACGACC
>DATLNY010000085.1:0-5375 GCA_035536495.1 Candidatus Saccharimonadia bacterium
GGTCTCGCGCACGAATGCCGGGAACAGGTCCTTCGTCATGCCGCGCTCGGTGAACGCGACCCAGGTGCCGTAGGTCTGCTCGTACAGGCCCCAGAACAGCGCGGAGACGACGATCAGCACCATCAGCACGATCATCGAGCCGCGCTGCGCCGGCGTGATGCCCGAGAACAGGAACCAGCCGAACCAGACGAACAGGCCGAGGCCCAGCAGGACCGCGACGACCTCGGTCAGCGTCACCTCGTGTCCTCCGACGAGCGCATTGAGCGGGCCGAGGTCGAGCTTCGTCTGCAGCACCTTCCACATCACGACGACGGTCACGAGCGCGAGCAGGTAGATCAGCCATTCGCGCGGGATGCCGAACACCGGTTCGCGCAAGCGCTGCGGATCGGGTGGCTCGGCGTGCCCTTCGAGATGGCGCTGCCCGAGCAGGAACTGCACGAGGCCGAACAGCATCAGCAGGCCCGCGAGCCCGAAGCCCCAGCCCCAGCCCCAGTCGGGGCTCATGCCGATGTAGCCGACCACGAGCGACGACAGCATCGCGCCGAGGTTGATGCCCATGTAGAACACGGTGAAGCCTGAATCGCGCCGCGGGTCGTTGTCGGGATAGAGCCGCCCGACGATCGTCGAGATGTTCGGCTTGAGGAAGCCGACGCCGACGCCGATCAGCGCGAGCGCGAAGTACATGACCTGCACCGCGAACTCGTCGCGCACCGCGGCGCCCGCGATGCCCTGCGCCGGATCACCGACGTACGCCATGCCGAGCTGGCCGAACACGAGCAGCAGCCCGCCGAACACGACCGCCTTGCGCATCCCGAGCCAGCGGTCCGCGATCATGCCGCCCAGCAGCGGCAGCGCGTACGCGAGCCCCGCGTAGGTGCCGAGCAGCACGTAGCCGTCGTCGTCGCTGAACTTGTGGTGCTGGATCAGATAGAGCAGCAGCAGCGCCTTCATGCCGTAGAACGCGAAGCGCTCCCACATCTCGGTCAGGAAGCAGACGTAGAGCCCGAGCGGATGCCCGAGCAGGGTCGGTTGGGTCGGAAGCGCGTCGGCGGTCGCGGACATGGCGAATCTCGTGGGAAGTGGCTGGAGTATGGCGGGGCACGACGCCGCGCGGGAGGGGCCGATTCGCGAGCGAGCCGAAGCTTGCCGTGCAGGCGAAATACGTGTTCGAGCGTGGCGGCTGGAAGCCGTACGGGTTCGAGTTCGGCAGCGAGTGGAGTCGACCGGCCGCGTCGGTCGCGGCGCAACGTGATCGCCGTCACAACAGTCGAAACGCGCGGATTTTTTCCGTGTCGGGCTGGGGGTTTCCCCCATGGTGCGCGACCGCGGCCGATCGCACGATCAGGCTGGGTTCACGGGCGGAGCAGAGTCGATGCCCTGCCACGAAGTTCGCCTGCACCGCCACCACCGCAAGAGCGCCCCGGCAAGCTGGGTCGTCGAATACGAAGGCGGCGTCCGCCGAGCCAGTACGCTGATCGAGGCGACGACCATCGCGTGCCGCATCGCCGTCCTCAACCGCGGCTGGCAGGGCGAGTCGACGAGCATCTCGGTTCGCAACGCCGACGGCGCGTGGAGCACGCTGCTGGTGCTTCCGAGCGGGGAACGCGCTTTTTCCGGCTGACGCGTCCTCGACCCGCGCTCATTCCCCCTGGGGCTGCGCGCTCCAGCGCCTGCGCCGGTACTTGCGCCAGCGATCGAGCTGCGTCATGACCGGCTTCGCAGTCAGCCCGTGCAGCAGGATCGACAGCAGCACGACGAGCGTCACGACGGCCCAGAGCGATCGCTGCTCGCTGAAGTCGCCGTGGTTGAACGCGAACGCGAGGTAGTAGAACGAGCCGATCCCGCGTACGCCGAACACCGCGATCGCCAGCCGCTCTCGCCCGGCAAGCTTGGTGCCCCACAGGCACAGCCAGCCGGCCAGCGGTCGCACGATCGCCACGACGGCGATCGCCGCGGTCCATTCGCGCCAGGTCAATTGGCCGAGCACGCCGTCGGCGACCGCGCCGCCGAGCCCGATCAGCAGCAGCGCCATCAGCAGGCGCTCGCATTGTTCCGCGAAGACGTTGAGGACCTCGTGATACTCGTGCGTGCGCTCGTGCTGGCGGATCACCACCGCCGCGACGAACACCGCGAGGAACCCGTAGGTGTGCGCGACCTCCGCGACGCCGTAGACGATCAGCACGATCGCGAGCGCGACGAGCCCGTCGCCGGTCTGGCTGAGCTTGTCCTCGCGCTCGACGCGGAACACGAGGTGCATGAGCCCGTATCCGATCACGCCGCCCACCAGCAGCGCGCCACCGAGCTTCCACGCGACGTCGATCGTCAGCCATCGCACCCAGTCGACCTCGACACCGCCCCCGGCGCCGGCGGCCGCGAATGCGATCGCGAGCCACACGAACGGGAACGCGAGCGCGTCATTCAAGCCTGCTTCGGAGGTGAGGCTGAATCGCACGGGATCCTCCCCGCCTTCGCCCGGGCCGAGCACTTGCAGGTCGGACGCGAGCACGGGATCGGTCGGGGCGAGCACCGCACCGAGCAGCGCAGCGGTCGCGAATCCGTAACCGAGCAACTCGACGCCGAGTAGCCAGCCGAGCAGGATCGTCAGCGGCATCGCGATCCCGAGCAGTCGCCAGGTGATCGACCAGCGCCGCCACCCGAAGCGCGTGTCGATGCGGATGCCGGCTCCGAGCAGCGCGACGAGCACGGTGAGCTCGGTCAGCCGCTCGACCACGACGCCGTGGCGGATCGGATCGGGATCCGGCAGCGGCAATCCGATCGAGTAGAGCACGATGCCGAGGCCGACGTAGACCGCCGGGAAGCTCAGCGCGCGACGCTTGAGCACGTGGGGCAACCATGCGGCCCCGAGCAGCGCGATGCCGGTGACGAGCAGGACCAGCTTGTATTCGTTCATCGCCTGCGGATCGCCTTCGCGTGATGGGTACGGGCTCGCGCGACCTGCGGCGATCGGCGAGTGTGCTGTGTCGCGCACCCGTGCTGCACGGCACGTGAAGCGGCGCCGCGCGCGGGGCGTTTCAGCAGCAGCGTGTCGCCGAACGGCCGTAGCGCGCGGCCTGACGCTCGCGGAAATACGTCGGGTAGTCCATCGGCTGCCGCCCGGGATGCGAGGCGCGGACGTGCTCGACGTAGCGCCGGTAGTCCGGCACGCCGACCGCCAGCCGCGCCGCGACCGCGATGCGAGCGAGCATCGAACGCAGCGCGCTCACGCGACCCCCCGCGCCGGCAGCGGCTGGTACGGTTCCTCGCGCGCAGTCGGCTCGCGCTCGCGCCACGCGCGCCACGCCGCGCGCGCGCCGAGCGCTGCGATGAGGAGCATCACCGTTCCGAAGAACAGCGCGAGCGAGGCGTTGACGCGGTCGTTGAGCACGATCCGCGACATCTCCGCGACGTCGCGCGCCGGTGCGAGCACTTCGCCGCGCGCGAGCGCGTCCGCATAGCGCCGCGCGTGCGCGAGGAAGCCGATGCGCACGTCGTCGGAGAACACCTTCATGACCGCTGCCGTCGTCGTGCAGACGACGACCCACGCCGCCGGCGCGAGCACGATCCCGAGGTAGCGCTCGCGCTTCATCTTGACGAGCGCGACGCACGCGAACGTCAGCGCGATCCCCGCGAGCATCTGGTTCGCAATCCCGAAAAGCGGCCACAGCGTGTTGATCCCGCCGAGCGGATCGACGACACCCTGGTAGAGGAACCAGCCCCAGCCCGCGACGCACAATGCCGTGGCGCCGACGTTCGCGGCCCAGCTCTCCGTTCTCGCGAGCGCAGGGGATGCACGCCCGAGCAGGTCCTGGATCATGAAGCGCCCGACCCGCGTGCCCGCGTCGACCGTCGTCAGGATGAACAGCGCCTCGAACAGGATCGCGTAGTGGTACCAGAACGCGACCATGCCTTCGCCGCTGAAGATGCGCCCGAAGATCTGCGCCATGCCGACCGCGAGCGTCGGCGCGCCGCCGGCGCGCGACAGCAGCGTCGACTCGCCGGTCTCGCGCGCGGCTTGCGTCAGCATCTCCGGCGTCACGACGAAGCCCCATTCGGAGATCACGCGCGCGGCCGACGCGGCATCGGTGCCGATCAGCGCGGCGGGGCTGTTCATCGCGAAGTAGAGGCCGGGCTCGAGCGACGCCGCGGCGATCAGCGCCATGATCGCGACGAAGCATTCGGTCAGCATGCCGCCGTAGCCGATCACGCGGATGTCGCGTTCGTTGTCGATCAGCTTCGGCGTCGTGCCCGAGGACACGAGCGCGTGGAACCCCGACACCGCGCCGCACGCGATCGTGATGAACAGGAACGGGAACAACGGACCTGCCCAGACCGGCCCGGTGCCGTCGATGAAGCGCGTGACGGCCGGCATCTTCAGCTCGGGATTGACCCAGAAGATCGCGAGCGCGAGCAGCACGATCGTGCCGATCTTGAGGAACGTCGAAAGATAATCGCGCGGCGCGAGCAGCAGCCAGACCGGCAGCACCGCGGCGACGAAGCCGTACGCAATGAGGAGCCACGCGAGCGTACGCGAGTCGAACGTGAACATCGCCGCGAGCGCCGGGTCGGCGGCGACGTGGCCGCCGGCCCAGACCGAGACGACGAGCAGCACGAGCCCGATCGCGGACACCTCGAGCACGCGCCCCGGCCGCCAGTACCGCACGTAGACACCCATCAGCAGCGCGATCGGGATCGTCATCGCGACCGTGAACGTCCCCCACGGGCTCTGCGCGAGCGCCTTGACGACGACGAGCGCAAGCACCGCGAGCAGGATCACCATGATCATCAGGATCCCGACCATCGCGATGTTGCCGGCGCCCTCGCCGATCTCGCGCCGGATCATCTCGCCGAGCGAGCGGCCGTCGCGGCGGGTCGAGAGGAACAGGATCACGCAGTCCTGCACCGCCCCGGCGAGCACGACGCCGGCGAGCAGCCACAGCGTGCCGGGCAGGTAGCCCATCTGCGCGGCGAGGACGGGGCCGACGAGCGGACCCGCGCCCGCGATCGCGGCGAAGTGATGGCCGAACAGCACGACCCGGTCGGTCGGCACGTAGTCGAGGCCGTCGTTGCGCCGATGTGCGGGCGTCGCGCGCGACGGCTCGACCCCGAGCGCCGTCAGCGTGACGTAGCGCGCGTAGAACCGCTGCGCGATCGCAAGCGTCGCGAGCGCGGCCGCGAGCAGCCAGATCGCCGAGATCGACTCGCCGCGATGCAGCGCGATCCGTCCGAGGCAGAACGCGCCGATGACGGCGACCGCGAGCCAGGCGAAGCGGGACAGTAACGTCGTCATGCAGGTCCTCCGCGTCGCCGAAGCGTGGCCGCTCGCCCCGATACGGTCAACCATGTCCGCCCTGATCCGACGCCGGAGGAATCACTGT
>DATLNY010000086.1:0-2286 GCA_035536495.1 Candidatus Saccharimonadia bacterium
CCGCTCTTCACCGACGCGATGAACTTCATCTCGGGGCTCGCGCAGCGCCGCGGCACGATCCTGTTCGTCGGCACGAAGCGCTCCGCGCGCGAGTCGCTGCAGGAAGAAGCCGCGCGTTGCGGCATGCCGTTCGTCTCGCACCGCTGGCTCGGCGGCATGCTCACGAACTTCCGCACGGTCAAGCAGTCGATCGCGCGCCTGAAGGAGCTCGAGCAGATGGAGTCGGACGGCTCGATGGAGCGCTTCGTCAAGCACGAGATCCTGCAGATGCGCCGCGAGAAGGAGAAGCTCGACCGCTCGCTCGGCGGCATCAAGAACATGGGCGGCCTGCCCGACGCGCTGTTCGTGATCGACATCGGCCACGAGGACATCGCGGTACAGGAAGCGAGGAAGTGCGGCATCCCGGTCGTCGCGGTCGTCGACACGAACTACGACCCTGCCTCGGTCGACTACGCGATCCCGGGCAACGACGACGCGATCCGCGCCGTGCAGCTCTACGCACGCGCCGCCGCCGACGCGGTGCTCGAGGGCAAGGCCGCAGCGCCGATCGTCCCGGAGAATCGCGACGAGTTCGTCGAGCTCGATGCGCAGGGCAACCCCGTGCCGAAGCAGACGCGCGACGACCGCGATCGCCGCGGCCCGCCGCGCGGCAAGCCCGGCGCGAACCGCAACGACCGCGATCGCAAGCCCGGTGGCGGCGCAGGCCGCGGTCCCGGCGCGAACGCACGTCCCGGTGGTGCGCGCGGTCCGGGTGGCGGCGCGCGTCCGCAGTCGGCACCCGCGGTCGAATCGGTCGCCTCGGTCGAGACGATCGCACCGGTCGAGTCGGCCGCTGCAGCGAACGAAGCGGCGCCCGCCGAGTAACGCTTGCCTCCCCTCTCCCCCCGGGAGAGGGGTCGGGGGTGAGGGTGCGTGGTCGCGGCAACGCATGTCGTGGTGTTGCGCACGACCCGAACCCTCATCCGGCGCGCTGCGCGCGCCACCCCGGATCAAGTCCGGGGCAAGCACTTCTCCCGTGGGGAGAAGGTCAAACCTTCCAGTCGAGCGCGGCTTTCGCGCCGACACGAATCGAGAGGTCACGATGGATATCACTGCAACGATGGTCAAGGAGCTGCGCGAGCGTTCCGGCGCCGGCATGATGGAGTGCAAGAAGGCACTGACCGAGAACCAGGGCAACCTCGACGCGTCGATCGAGTGGCTGCGCAAGCAGGGCCTCGCGAAGGCCGACAAGAAGGCCTCGCGCGTCGCCGCCGAGGGCCGCATCGTGCACGCGCAGGAAGGCAAGCGCGCGGTGCTCGTCGAGGTCAACTCCGAGACCGACTTCGTCGCGAAGGACGAGAACTTCATGAAGTTCGCAGGCCAGGTCGCCACCGCCGCCGCGAAGTCGGGCAGCAGCGACGTCGACGCGCTCAAGGGCGCGAAGCTCGACGGCGGAACGATCGACGAAGCCCGCCAGGCGCTCGTCGCGAAGGTCGGCGAGAACGTGCAGGTGCGGCGCATGGTCGCGATCGACGCGAAGGGCACGGTCGCCTCGTACGTGCACGGCGGCCGCATCGGCGTCATCGTCGAGCTCGAGGGCGGCAACGAGGAGCTCGCGAAGGGCATCGCGATGCACGTTGCCGCGATGAACCCGCCGTACATCTCGGCCGAGCACGTGCCCTCCGAGATCGTCGCGAAGGAAAAGGAGATCGCGCTCGCGCAGGTCAAGGAATCGGATCGCTCGAAGCCCGCGGAGATCCTCGAGAAGATCACGTCGGGCAAGGTCCGCAAGGTCATCGGCGAGATGACGCTCGTCGGCCAGCCGTACGTCATGGACCAGAACACCTCGGTCGAGGACGTGCTGAAGAAGGCCGGCGCGAAGGTCGTCGCGTTCCATCGCCTCGCGGTCGGCGAAGGGATCGAGAAGAAGGAAGAGGACTTCGCGGCGGAAGTCATGAAGCAGGCGGGTCTCGCCTGAACCGGAAAAGGCGCCGCGAGGCGCCTTTTTTGTGCGTGCGCCATCCGCACGGGATAATCGGCAGCATCGTCCTCATCGCCTCGAAGGACTCGCCCTCCTCGTGCCCGACACCAAGCTGAAATACAAGCGCATCCTCTTGAAGCTGTCGGGTGAGGCATTGATGGGCGCCGAGCCGTACGGCATCGACCCGCTCGTGATGCATCGCCTCGCGAAGGAGATCGTCGAGGTCCGCGCGGCCGGCGTCGAGATCGGCGTCGTGATCGGCGGCGGGAACATCTTCCGAGGCGCAGGCCTCGCCGAAGGCGGCATGGATCGCGTCACCGGCGACC
>DATLNY010000087.1:0-17969 GCA_035536495.1 Candidatus Saccharimonadia bacterium
ATCCCGCTCGGCGAGTTCGACACGAGCATGATGGTCGCGCCCGGCGCGGGCACCGCGCTGACGTACGAGCACGAAAGCGTCCAGGCGAGGTGGCGGGTCGTGTCGTCGGACTACCTCGCGGCGCTCGGCGTGCCACTGCTGCGCGGCCGCGCGTTCGCCGCCGGGAACGAACCGTCGCGCTCGATGATCCTGTCGGAAGGGCTCGCGAAGCGATTGTTCCCGAACGGCGACGCGGTCGGCCAGACGGTCCGGCTCGGCAACGGGCAGGTGCGGAACATCGTCGGGATCGCCGGCGACGTCCGCCAGGTCGGTCTCGACGAGGAGCCGACGCCGACGATGTACATGCCGACGACGTGGATCGTGACGCCGACGATGACGCTGCTCGTGCGCGCGGAAGGCGATCCGTCGGCGCTCGTCGCGCCGGTCCGCGCTGCAGCCGAGAAGCTGTCGCCGGACTATCCGCTGTTCGACGTCCGCACGATGGGCAACGTCATCGCGACGAGCGTCGCGGAGCCGCGCGTGCAGTCGCTCGTGCTGCTCGCGTTCGCGGGCGCGAGCCTGCTGCTTGCGGCGTTCGGCGTCGCCGGCGTGATGGCGTACCTCGTCGCACGGCGCGCGCCGGAGCTCGCGGTGCGCATGGCACTCGGCGCGTCGCCGCGCCAGCTCGTGGGCCACGTGCTCGGCCGCGGCAGCGCGCTTTGCCTCGCGGGCATCGTGGCGGGCAGCGTGCTGCTGTATGCGCTGACGCAAGCCTGGGGCGGGCTCGCGCCTGACGCGAGCATTCCGGCGATGGTCGCGCTCGGCGGCGCGCTGCTGCTCGGCGTCGGCACGCTCGCGAGCTGGCTGCCGGCGCGTCGCGTCGCCCGCATCAGCCCGAATCTCGCGTTGCGCGAGGCCTGACGAGGCGCGGCGCGTTAACATCGGGCAATGGCGGAGCATTCGACGAAGCGCGCGTGGTACTCGAGGTTCGCGAAACAGGCGTCGCGCTTCAGCGGGCGGCCGATCATGTTCGTCATCGCGGCCGCGATGATCGTCGTCTGGCTCGTGACCGGACCGATGTTCGGCTTCAGCGACACCTGGCAGCTCGTCATCAACACCGCGACGACGATCGTGACGTTCCTGATGGTGTTCGTGATCCAGACGACGCAGAACCGCGATACCGAGGCGATGCAGGTCAAGCTCGACGAGCTGATCCGCGCGACCAAGGGCGCGCACAATGCGCTGCTCGACCTCGAAGAGCTCGAGGAGCCCGAGCTCGACGCGTTCCGCGCGCGCTACGAGGCACTCGCGACGCGCGCGCGGCGCGGCGAGCCCAAGGGCGACGCCGACACCGGCACGCCCGAAGCCTGACGCGTTCGTGGCGCGTGCGCGCCTTCGCTATTTCTCGCGACGCAGCTTTGCGAGCCCCGCGCGCAGGTAGTACTTCGCAGCGGCCGGCAGGTTCAGTGGCAGCGACGACGCCGGGGTCGTCGGGTACGGCAGCGAGGCGGGGGACTCGCCGAGCACGCGGCGCGCAAGCACGCTGCCGAGCGCGGTTCCGATCGCGAGCCCGCGGCCGGTGAAGCCGAGCGCGGAAAACAGCCCAGGCGCCGGCTCGTACAGATGCGGCAGCAGGTCGGGCGTTACCGTGTCGTGCGCGGCCCAGCGGTACTCGAAGCGCGTACGAGCCAGTTGCGGGAACATCCGGCGCGCTCCGGCCTCGAGCACGCGAAAGCTCGTCGCGGATGCCGACCGCGGTGGCGTCAGCCATCCCGGCCCGCCGATGACGAACCGCCCGTCACGATCGAGCCGGAAATAGCGCAGCCGCAGGTGCCCGGTATCACCGCACGAATGCCGCTGTGGCAGGACGCACTGGCGCAACGCCTCGTCGAGTGGCTCGCTCGCGAGCTGGACGCTGTACGCCGAGACGTAGGTGCGGCCGAGAAACGTCTTCGCGAGGCCCGTCAGTCGAGACGTGTAGACGTTGGTCGCGACGACGACGGTCGGTGCGCGCACCTCGCCCAGATTCGTCGCGATCCGCCACTGCCCGTCGCGGTCGCGCTCGACATCGCCGACGTCGACGCCGGTTCGGATCTCGACGCCCGCGCGCGCTGCGGCGGCGGCGAGCCCGCGCGCGTACGACAGCGGCTGGATCGTGCCGTTGCGTTCGTCGAGCCAGCCTCCCGCATAGGCCGCGGTTCCGAGCAGGCGCATGACGGACACGCGATCGAGCATCCGCACCGGCGCCCCGCGACGCGACCACGACTCGGCGAGCTTCTCGAGCGACTTCACGCCGCGGCTCGAGCGTGCCGCCTGCACCCAGCCCGCGCGCTCGACGTCGCACGCGATCCCGTACCTCGCGACGAGGTCGAACAGCAGCGCCGGCGCATTGCCGGCGAACTCGACCAGGCGCTCGCCGCGCTCGTGACCGTAAGCCGCGACCAGCGCGTCGGGGCCCTGCTGCAGGCCCGCGATGACCTGTCCGTTCGCGCTGCCCGTGGTGCCCTCGCCCGGCTGGTTTCTCTCGAGCACTGCCACGCGCGCACCGCGTTCTGCGAGGTGCAGCGCCGTGGAAAGTCCGGTGACGCCGGCCCCGATCACGATCGTGTCCGCCCGCCATCCTGGATCGACGAGCTCGTCGGCGCGAATGCAGCGGTGCTTCGGCAATGGCGACGCCGTATGGCACCACAGCGGCAGCAGCGCGCTCGCGGGTTTCGGCTTCACGAGCGAATTGTAGGGCGCGAACTGCGTCGCGTGCACAAGCTGGACGGGGACGCGCGCGTATCGCGACCCGGGTCCGATCGCGCGTTCAGCGCCTCAATCGCAGCGCATTCGCGACGACCGACACGGACGAGAGGCTCATCGCAAGCGCCGCGAGCATCGGGCTCATCAGCCAGCCGAACGCGGGGTAGAGCACACCCGCGGCGATCGGAACGCCGAGCGCGTTGTACGCGAACGCGAAGCCGAGGTTCTGCTTCATGTTCGCGACGGTCTGGGCGGAGATGCGCCGCGCCGTGACGATGCCGCGCAGGTCCCCCTTTACGAGCGTCACGTGCGCGCTCGACATCGCGACATCGGTGCCGGTCCCCATCGCGATCCCGACGTCGGCCGCCGCGAGCGCTGGTGCATCGTTGATGCCGTCCCCCGCCATCGCGACACGCGCACCACCGGCCTTCAGCCGGGCCACGAGCTCCGCCTTGTCGCGGGGCCGCACCTCGGCATGGATCTCGTCGATGCCGAGTGATCGCGCGACGGCCTCGGCGGTCGATCGGCCGTCCCCGGTCGCCATGACGAGCCGCACGCCCGCCGCGCGCAGCTGTGCGACCGCCTCGACGGTTGTTTCCTTGAGGGGGTCGGAGACCGCGAGCAGGCCCGCTATGCGGCGATCGACGGCGAGGAACATCACGCTCGCGCCCTCACGTCGCAGTCGTTCGGCGTCGGCGTGGAGCGCCGCGGCCTCGGCACCTGCCTCGCCCATCATCACCGTGTTGCCGAGCGCGAGCTCGTGCTTGCCGACGCGGCCGCGGACGCCGATCCCGGTGCCGGACTCGAACTCCTGCGCGGCCTCGAGCGGCAGCGCGCGCCGACGCGCCTCCGCGACGATCGCGTGCGCGAGCGGATGCTCGCTGCCCTGGTCGAGGCTCGCGGCGAGCTGCAGCACCTCGTCGGCCGCGAATCCGGGCGCTGCGACGACTTCGCGGAACGCGGGCCGGCCTTTCGTCAGCGTGCCGGTCTTGTCCACGATCAGCGTGTCGATCCGGCGCAGACGCTCGATCGCTTCCGCGTCGCGAAACAGTACGCCTGCCTGCGCGCCGCGCCCCATCGCGACCATGATCGACATCGGCGTCGCGAGGCCCAGTGCACAAGGGCACGCGATGATCAGCACGGCGACCGCATTGACCACAGCGAACGTCCAAGACGGCTCCGGGCCGAACATGCCCCATGCGACGAAGGTCAGCGCAGCGATCGCGAGAACCGCGATCACGAACCAGTAGCTGACACGATCGGCCATGCGCTGCATCGGCGCGCGCGAGCGCTGTGCCTGAGCGACGAGCTGGACGATCTGCGCGAGCACGGACTCCGAGCCGACGCGCTCGGCGCGAATGACGAGGCTGCCACTCGCGTTGATCGTCGCGCCGATCACCGTCGCGGCGGGGCCCTTCTCGACGGGCATCGGCTCGCCGGTCAACATCGACTCGTCGATGCTCGACCGGCCCTCGAGCACGACCCCGTCGACCGGCACCTTCTCGCCCGGACGCACGCGCAGCCGATCACCGACGTGGACGTGGGTGAGCTCGATGTCCTCCTCGGTGCCATCGTCGCGCAGGCGACGCGCGGTCTTCGGGGACAATCGCAACAGCGACTTGATCGCCGCGGAGGTGCTCGACCGCGCCTTGAGCTCGAGCAGCTGCCCGAGCAGCGTCAGCGACACGATGATCGCGGCCGCTTCGTAGTAGACGCCGACACGCCCGTGCTCCCGGAACGAATCGGGAAAGAGCTCTGGCGCCAGCGTCGCGACGACGCTGTACCCGAATGCGGCGCCGACGCCGGTGCCGATCAGCGTGAACATGTTGGGGCTGCGGTTGCGGATGGACTCGAACCAGCGCACAAAAAAGGGCCAGCCTGCCCACAGTACGACCGGCGTCGAAAACGCGAGCTCGAGCCACGTGCGCGCGTCGACTGAAAGCGTCGGCACGTCGTGGCCGAACATCGCCAACGCGAGCACCGCGATCGAAAGTGGCAGCGTCCACCAGAACCGGCGTCGGAAATCGACGAGCTCGGGATTCTCCCCGTCGTCCAGGCTCGGCATCATCGGCTCGAGCGCCATGCCGCAGATCGGACAGCTCCCGGGCACGTCACGCACGATCTCGGGATGCATCGGGCAGGTGTACTTCGCGCCCGGCGACATGGGCGCGGGGACGTCGCTGCCGGACGGCAGCGCGAGCGAGCGTCCCGGATCGGCAGCGAACTTCTCGAGGCAGCCCGCCGAGCAGAAGCGGTAGTCGACGCCGTCGTGCACGAACCGATGCGGCGAGCTCGCATCGACCGTCATGCCGCAGACCGGGTCGAGGAACGTGTCCGGAAGACTTCCGGCGGGGTTCGCGGAACCCGCTTGCGAGTGTTGACCGTGCCAATGGTGGGACGCGTGATCTTTCGAACTGCTCATGCCGGATCCTCGTTCGTCAATGCATTGAGGATCGGGCACGCATCGGCGCGACCGTGGCCGGGACACGCCGCGATCAGCGTGCGCAGCCCGGTTCGTATCCGCTCGAGCTCCGCGATGCGTCGCTCGACGTCGTCGAGCTTTGCTTCGGCGGCACGCTTGACTTTCGCGACGCTGCGCTCGGCGCTGAGCGCGAGCAGCGCGCGGATGTCCTCGAGCGAGAACCCGAGCGACTTCGCGCGGCGAATGAAGCGCAAGCGCCGCAGCTCGGCGTCGCCATAGCGTCGATAACCCGAAGCGAGCCTTCCTGCCGGAGCGAGCAGACCGTTACGCTCGTAATAGCGCACGGTGTCGATCGCGACGCCCGCGTCCTTCGCCAGTTGCCCGATGCCGAGACTTGCCATGCCGATCACCTCTGGGCGCAGCTTGAAGTCTGGACCCTAGTCCAGAGTCAAGCGTTTTCGCCAGAGTGATCCGCGAACCAGGTGGTACGACTCATTGCAAAGGCAATGGGAGGGGACAAGGCCCCCTCCCGGCGCTCGAACGGCTGTCGCTCAACAGCGGCGACGGACGGTGCGGACACCCGGCAGTCGTGCGCGACCTCGTGCGCGATCCGGCGCGAGCGGTTGTCGGGAACGCTGCCGCGCTCTACTTCGGGTGGCGTCGCGAGTACTCGCCCTGGCTCAGGCTGCCGTCCTTGTTCGGGTCGAGCCTCGTGAAATGCGGCGCGAGCGCGTGTCCAGCCGGAAGCTCGGCGGCCGTCAACCTGCCGTCCCGGTTCCGGTCCAGCGCCGCGAACTCGTTGTTCGACCCGGGCTGATGACCGGGTGCCGTGCCGGCTCGTCCCGGAGCGTGCATGCGGTGATGCTTCGCGAACTCCGGCCGGCTCAGGAAACCGTCCTTGTTCGTATCGAGCACGGCGAAATGCGCGGACAGCGGATTGCTCGCCGGAACTTCGGCAGAAGACAGCTTGCCGTCTCCGTTCCTGTCGAGCGACTTGAACTCGTTCTTCGTGCCGTGGCCCTGCGGATTCGCGAGAGCGGCGGTCGAGGCCAATGCGGTTGCCGCAACCAGAGCAGTCAGACGCAGTGTCGTGATGATCGTCATTGTCGTACTCCATTCGAGGAAACCCGCCAGCTGGCCAGCCGAGGAATCGTTCCTCGCGGTTTGCATCATTACCTGCCGTTGCTGAACTCCCGCAGATTGATAGCCATCGTCGTTCTCCGTCCAAGTTCAGCGCATGCGCGACATGTCGTGGTTCGGGCTGACGGTCATCGGCTCGGCCGGGTGCGTGGTGACGTTCGTACGGCGCGTCGGCGATCCGAAATCGGGATCCTCGCTGACGCGATGCGCCTGCGTTCCGGGCGGATGCTCGTACCAGCCCGCGTCCTCGCCGGTCCCGATCGCGTCGCGCACCTTGATCAACGTGAACATTCCGCCCATCTCGACGTTCCCGAACGGGCCCTTGCCCATCATCATCGGCAGCGTGTTTTCCGGGCCTTTCATGTGGCCCGAGTCGGTGTGTTCCTGGTGCTCGGCCATGCCCTCGCGGCCCATCGCCATGTAGCCCGGAAGCATGCGGCGGATCTGCGCTTCGACGCCGCTCTGGTCGACGCCGATCGTGTTCGGGATTTCGTGCCCCATTGCGTTCATCGTGTGATGCGACATGTGGCAGTGGAACGCCCAGTCGCCGGGCACGGCGGTGAACTCGAAGTCGCGCGTCTGGCCCACCCCGACGATCTCGGTGACCTCCGGGCGCCACAGCGCCCGCGGCCAGCGCCCGCCGTCGCCGCCGGTGATGTGGAACTGCACGCCGTGCATGTGGATCGGGTGGTTCCACATCGACAGGTTGCCGACGCGCACGCGCACGCGTTCACCGGTACGCGCGACCATGTCCTCGATCGCGGGGAACACCTTCGAGTTCATGGTCCACAGGTCGAAGTCCTGCAGGATCGACGGATCGGGCCGGTACGTGCCGGGATGCAGCGCCCAGTTGTGCAGCAGCAGCGCGTAGTCGCGATCGATCGGCACGTCCTCGCCGTCGCGCGGATGGATCACGAACAATCCCATCATGCCGTTCGCCATCTGCACCATCTCGTCGGCGTGCGGGTGGTACATGTGCGTACCGTGCTGGCGCAGCGTGAACTCGTAGACGTAGGTCTCGCCTGGCTCGATGTTCTTCTGCGTGACGCCGCCGACGCCGTCCATGCCGTTCGGCAGCAGGATCCCGTGCCAGTGCACGTTGGTGTGCTCGCCGAGGCGGTTCGTCACGTAGATCCGCACGCGGTCGCCCTCGACCGCCTCGATCGTTGGACCGGGCGTGGTGCCGTTGTAGCCCCAGCACTTCGCGACGCAGCCGGGCGCGAACTCGTGCAGGAATTCCTCGGCGACGAGGTGGAATTCCTTGACGCCGTCGACCGTGCGGTGCGGCAGCGTCCAGCCGTTGAGCGTGCGGACGGGGACGTAGCTGCGCGCGCGCGCGGGCCGCGCCGCAGGCTCCGTCGGCTTTGGTGCGTCGGCGCGCGTCGTTCGCGCGTCCGCTGCCGGCGCGGGGCTCGTGTTCCGTGCCGGCGCTGGCATCGGTTCCGGCATGGGCATCGTGTGCCCCTCGTGCTGCGCACGCGCGAGTCGCGAGCCGAACAGGCCTGCGCCGCTCGCCACGAGCCACTGGAACAGGGAACGTCGATTCATCTTCATGGCTGGTGGCCCTCGTGTTCTTCGGGGTCGTCCGTTTCCATTTCGTCGGCGTCCTTCGGCGTAGGCGCCGAACGCGGCTTGCAGGTCGCGACACCCTGCCCCGTTTCCATCGCGCCCATGTCGTGGCCGGCGTGCGGGTCGCTCGCCGCGGACGTTTCCATCGCGCCCATGTCGTGCCCCGCATGCGCGTCGTCGGTCGCTGGCCCGTTCATGGCGCCCATGTCGTGTCCGCCACGTTCCATGCCGGCCGGCGCATCTGGAAGCACGGTCGCCGCGACGCCGGCGTCGTCGACGATGTCGGCATCGCTCGGCAGCGCCCGCCCGATCGCGGCCGAGAGGTTCGACCGTGCGAGCCAGTAGTCGCGCAGCGACTCGAGATAGCCCTGGTATGCATCGAACTCGGCGCGCTTCGCCTCGATGAGGTCGAACTGGCTGACCAGCATGAAGTTGACGCGCTCCTGCGTGCACGCAACGACCTTCTCGCGCAGCGGCACCAGGTCGGTCCGATGGCGCTCGGCGCGGCGGCGCGCGGCGTCGAGCGCTGCATGCGCGGCACGCACCTCGTGCCCGATGCCGCGCTCGAGCGCCATCGCTTCGGCTTCCGCGAGGTCGACCCGCGCCTGCGCGCGCGCGACCGTCGCCTGGTTCTGGTGGAAGATCGGAAGCTGCAGCGAGACCGACGGACCGCGCAGCTTGCTGCCGTCGCTCTCGCGCTCGACCTCGTAGCCGACCTCGAACTCGCCGAGCCAGCGGAACCTACGCGTCACGCCGAGTGCGCGTGCCAGCACTTCGGCATGGCGACGCGCCGCGGTGAGGTCGACACGTGATGCATACGCGAGCTCGATCGAGCGATCGAGCCCATCTTCCGTCGGCACCGGGACCGGCAAGGAGTCGGCGACTTCGAAGGTGTCGCCGGCGTCGAGCCCGATGCGGATCGCCAGCGCATGCCGCGCGGCGACGGCGTCCGCCGTGGCCTCGTCGAGCTCGATCTCCGCGTCGACGGCCTCGGCCTGCAGCAGGTTGATGTCGAGCGCCGGCAGGTTGCCGGCCGCATAGAAGCGCTCGGCCAGCGCCGCCGCGTTGCGGGCCGCCAGCGCGACGAGCCCGCGCATTTGCGCGACCTGCTGTGCGCCGACCAGCGCGAAGTAGTCCTCCGTGACATCGGCGATCAGCGACTGGATGCCGCGCACGGCCGATTGCTGCGCGCTCGCGAGCTCGCCGCGTGCGAGCGCCGACCGCGAGCGCAGCATGATGAGGTCGGTGAAGCTCTGCACGATCGCAAGACTCACGCGCGCGCGCTCGCCCTCGCGATCGGGGTCCAGAGCGGAAATCGACAGGGTCGGGTTCGACAGCCGGCTCGCTTCGACGAGATCGGCGTATGCAAGCCCGAGCTCGCCGAGCTGGCGCTGCACTTCGGGGCTGCGCGCGAGCGCAATCGCCACGGCATCATCGAGCCGAAGTGGCCTTCCAAGTCGTTCGCGTGCATCGGCAAATGCCGCTTCGCGTTCCGCCGCGGTGCCCGCGAGCGCAACCGATTGCCGGTCGTCGAGCAAGGCGTTGAATTCGTCGTTGCCCCGATTGCGGGGCAGGCTCGCGCACGACGCGAGCAGGACCGCGACGAGCGGCGCTGAGTAGTTGCGAAGCATGTTCGATCTCCAAAGCCGGACGAGCGGCGCACGCGCCGCCGGAACCTCGGGCTCAAGCGGAGATCGGGGGCCTCAACGCGACGGCCGCAGCGGCCGGCGCATGCGCGGCGTCCTTGAACGACGGCAACTCGGGCGTGAAACGCATGCCGGCCGGGGCAAGGCCGCCGACCATCGCCGCGACCGAGGAAACGTGCAGGCACGCACCCATCGCGCACGGACATCCACATTCGCAACCGCCGGTGCGCTCGCCCGATTTCGCCGGCGGCATCGTTTCGCCGCCGTGCATCGCGTGATGGTCGTGGCTGGTCTCGGGCGTCACCGCCTCGGGCGTCACCGCCTCGGGCGTTTCGGCGCCGCCCGCATGCTCGCATGCGGGCACGGCGAGCGCCGCTGCCTGTTGCGCCGGGAAAACCAGGCACAGCAGCAGGCACAACGCGCGGGCGAAGGTTCGCATCGAGGCAGTGTCTCCCAATCAATTCCGGGTTTCAATCGTCGCGACGCCCCGCTGCCAGGACACGTCGGCGAGCACCAGCGGCCCGCTGGATTTCGACGCGCGACTGGCTACGCTTCATGCTCTGATGCATCTCGGGATCGCGCGCGGCTTTCGCATTCCTGCGATTCGACCCGAACGGCCCGCATTGCAGCCAGGAGAGGCGGATCCACATGGTGTCGCTGATGCGCTTCGTCGGACGCCGCCTCGCGCGCTTTCTCTCCAAGCCGCGCGACCACCTCGCGCACCTGCCGACCAGCCGCCGCGACCGGGTCGCGGCCACGTTGCGCAAGGGCGACGTGCTGCTGGTCGAGGGCACCAGCCGCTTCGCCGGCACGATCAAGTATCTGACCCAATCGACCTGGTCGCACGCAGCGTTGTATATCGGCGATCACCTGGGTCCGCCGCCCGCAGGCGAAGCGGCACGCGTCCTGGTGGACGTCGACGTCAACGACGGCGTGCGGCTGATCCCGCTGAGTGCGTTCTCGAACCTGCACACCCGCATCTGCCGGCCTGTGGGCCTGAGCGACGAGGAGATCGGGTCGCTCGTCGACTTCATGGTCTCGCGTGTCGGCTACAGCTACGACCTGCGGAACGTCTTCGACCTCGCCCGATACCTCGTTCGCGCGCCGCCGCTGCCAGGATCGATGAAGCGACGGATGATCGCGCTGGGCAGCGGCGAGCCGACGCGCGCGATCTGTTCGACCCTGCTCGCGCAGGCGTTCGAGGCGATCCACTATCCGATCCTGCCCGAGATCCAGTTGTTCGAGAGCAACGCGCCCGGCGCAGAGGAGGCGCGCGCGGAGCTGCTGCACATCCGTCACTACAGCCTGTACACGCCGCGCGATTTCGACGTCTCGCCGTTCTTCCGTATCGTCAAGCCACGCCTCGAAGATCCGTTCGATTTCCGCAAGCTCACATGGAGCGATGCGGAGGCGCCGGGTTGGACTGCGGTCGAGTAGGACTCGTCGAGCTGCGGCCCGGTCGCCCAATCGACCTTGCGTTTCAATCACGCCGACGTGCAACGGGCATGCGCTACGGGAGCCGCGGGAGCAGGAAGGCGAACAGCGCGCCGATCGCGGTCATCGCCGCCGCGGTGCCCCACAGCGCGAGACTCGCGCGACGAATCCGCGCGCACGAGGCCGCAAGCAAGGGATCGGCGGGACACGGGCTGCGTCGCGCGCGCCACAGCACGGCACCGGAACCTGCGAGCAGCAGCGCAGCGCCCCCGAACACGATCGCCTTGTGCATCGAGAGCCAGACAAGCGCCGGCACGGCCGTCGCGAGCGACGCAAGGGCAGCCCCCGCCCCGAGCGCGACCATGACCGCGGGAAGGACGCAGCAGACCAGCGTCCCGGTGCTCGCGATCAGGGTCGCCGCGGCAAGGCCGAGCCCGACGCGCGGCGCGTCGCTCACGGCGTGTGCGTGGCGCGAACGCGGCGCTCCAGCGCCTCGAGCGTCTCGTCGCTGCGCTCGACCGCGACGACGCTGTAGCCCGCGTTACGAATCGCGTCCGAGACGGTGACATCCGACAGTTCGGCGCCGTCCTTCAGCGCGAACGCGACGGTGCGGTGCTCGAGGCTCACGAACACGTCCTCGACCGCGTCGAACTTTCGCAGCGTTTTCTCGATGCCCTGCGCGCAGAACGCGCAGACCAGGCCGTTCACCTCGACCGCGACCGTTTGCGCAGCAGCGGGAATGCCGGCGAGCGCGAGCGCGGAGAGCATCAGATATCGAATGATCATTTTCATGGCATGCCTCAGAAGTTGAACATCATCATGACCTGCGGATGCCCGTCCTGCGTGACGCCGGCCTCCACCCATGTCCCACCCTTGAACAGACGCAGCAGCAGCGCCCATTCGACCCCGTCGTAGAGCCGGTTGGAGTACTGGCGTCCCTGCAGGACGAACCACGTCGCGAGACTGTCGTAGTCGTGCGCATACGGCGCGACGCCGAGCTGGACCGTGTCGATGCGGTGCGCAAACGAGTCGCCGCGATGCCAGTCGGTGCGCAGCGAGCCGTAGATACGACGGGTCTCGTAGTCGATCTGCGCACCGGCGTTGACTGCCGTCTCGCGCCCGAAGCCGGTGCCCGTCGCACTGCCGAGGCCGCCCCACGCGAACACGTTCGCCTGGGCTGCGGGCAGGTTCCAGCGTTTCGCAAGCAGGTTCGCGCGCACATAGCTGATGCGCCGATCGAAATCATCGATGTCGCTGCCGAGTGCGAGATAGCCGGCGCCGACCGAAAACCAGTAGCGCGGCGCGTAGAACAGCTGCGCCTCGGCCATCGTGCCGGCACCATGCTCGACCATCGTCGTCGTGCCGTTCGCGAACGCGATCGGTTTCGCCTGGGCGCCGTTCGCGCCGAACGCAGCCGCGAATGCGGCGGCGATGAACCAGGGGACTTTCATTGCTGGAATTCCGTCCGGATACCGCTCGACGAGCGGCGACGGGCGCCGAAGCGCCGGGGGAGATCGCCCGAATTCCTAGACGCTCGGAGGTCGCAACAGCGGTGGGACCGCGATGGACGGCCATGCAGTCGCCGGTGCGGACCTGCGGTGATCATGCGCCGGATCGATCGCGCCACGCTCGACCAGTGCCGCGACCGCCGCCATCGACACGCCCGAGCAGTCGCGCGGTGGGCACTCATCGCCGCAACAGTCGTGCGGACAATCGCCGCCTGCCATTTCGCCGGCACAGGGCGGCGCCTGGTCGGCATCGGCAATGCCTGCCGCCGCGCCCGGCACGCCGTTCAGGACGACCGCCATGGCGAGCAGGAAACGCAGCAGCGTGGCGATGATCCCGGGGCGCACCCCTGAGGGACTGCCTGGGGCGCTGGGAAGTTCCCTGGCGACCCGGGCGCGAAATTAATCAGGAACCGCCGGCATCGTGCGCTTGTGCGCCGTGCGTTCGTACGTCGCGACGATTTTCGCTGCCGCTTGCGTCGGCACCGGCTTGCCTTCGAGGAAATCGTCGATCTCCTCATAGCTGACGCCAAGAGCAGCCTCATCCGGTCGCAACGGCCGCAGCGATTCGAGGTCCGCGGTCGGCACCTTGCCGACGAGCGCGCGCGGTGCGCCGAGATGCGCCGCGATCGCGCGCACCCGGCGCTTGGTGAGGCCGCTCAACGGCGCGACGTCGCAGGCGCCGTCGCCGTGCTTCGTGAAGAACCCCATCACCGCCTCGGCGGCGTGGTCGGTGCCGACGACGAGGCCGTTCAGCGCATTCGCGACGGCGTACTGCGCGATCATGCGCTGGCGTGCCTTGACGTTGCCGACGGCGAAGTCGTGCGCGGCGGGATCGCCGAGCGAGAACCCTGCGGCGGTCAGCGCGTCGACCATCGCATCGACCGCGGGCGCGATGTCGACCCGCAGCGCGAGGTCGGGCCGGATGAAGTCGAGCGCGCGCTCGGCGTCGTCGGCGTCGCGCTGCTGGCCGTACGGCAGCCGCATCGCGACGAACTGCGCAAGGTGTCCCGCCGCGCGCGAGCGCTCGACCGCGAGCTGGCACAGGCGCCCCGTCGTGGTCGAGTCGACGCCACCGCTGATGCCGAGCACCAGGGCTTTCGTGCGAGTCGCTGCGAGCCGGTCGACGAGGAACTGCACGCGCTGCCCGGTCTCGTCCGCCGCGTCGAATGTCGCGGCGACGCCGAGCGCGGCTGCGATCGCGTGGTGCGGGCTCGTCGAATCCCTCACGACGGCGCGCGCAATCCGCTACGCCGCCTCGGCGACCGACTTGCGCGGACCTTCGCGCAGCGCATGCCGGACGCCCGCGACGACGAGGTCGACCTCGTCGGAGCCGAGCGCGAAATGCGGCGTGAAGCGCAGCGAGTTGACGCCGCCGTGGATGACGCCGATGCCGTGCACGCGCATGAACTCCTCGGTGCTGCCGGCGCCGTAGCACTTGAAGTCGCCCGAGAGCTCGCACGAGACCAGCAGGCCCGTGCCCTGCACGTTCGTGATGACGCCGGGCATCTCCGCGCTGAGCTTCTCGAGCTTGTCGATGAGCTCGCGCCCCCGCGCGCGGATGTTCGCGCGCAGCTGCGGCGTCAGCAGGCCGAGCACCGCGGTCGCTACGTCCATCGCGCGCGGGTTGCTGCTCATCGTGTTGCCGTAGACGCCCTTGCGGTAGAGGCCCGCGGCGCGCTCGGTCACGGCGAGCACCGAGAACGGGTACTGCCCGGCGTTCAGCGCCTTCGAGTACGTCTCCATGTCGGGCGCCTCGAGCTGCTCGAAGCCGGGGTAGTCGACGATCGAGAGCACGCCGTGCGCGCGGATCCCCGCCTGGATCGAATCGATCAGCAGCAGCGTGCCGTGCGCCTTCGTCAGCGCGCGTGCCGCGGCGTAGAAATCCGCGGGCAGCGCGCGGCCGGGATTGCCCTCGCCCATGACCGGCTCGATGAACAACGCCTCGACGTGCACGTGGTCGCGCTCGCAGGCTTCGAACACGCGCTCGAGCGCCGCGATGTCGTACGGCTCGACCACGATCAGCTGCGGATCGGTGTGCTTGTGGCTCGCGAGGTGCTGCGCGTAGGTCTTGCGGGTCGAATCCGAATACATCGCCGGCAGCTCGGTGCGGCCGTGGAACGCGCCACGCACCGCGATGCGCTTGACACGCCAGCCCGCGTGCGGCGCGCCGGGATCGGTCATGAGCTTCGAGTTGATGTCGGCGATGCGGCCCGCGAGCGAGACGGTCTCCGAACCCGAGTTGAGGCAGAGGAAGCTCGCGTACGGACAACCGCCGCGCGCGTGCCCGACCTCGCGCTTGAGCGCCTTGCCGAGGCGGTACTGGCTCGCGCTCGGCGTCATGATGTTCGCCATGACCTGCGGCTTCGCCATCGCGGCGAGCGGCGCGTTCGGCGTGTGTCCGAAGCCGATCATCCCGTAGCCGCCGACGTCGTAGATCACCGCACCCTTGGTCGTGACGATCCACGGGCCGCGTGCAACGAGCGAGACGTACGGATTGACCGCGTCCTCCTGGTAGAAGTTGACGAAGTCGGCCTGGACTGCCTGCGCCTGCTCGTCCTCGCCCATGCGCATCAGCTCGGGCAGCTCGGCTGCGAGCGCGCGATGGGCCTCGACCGCGGCCGCGATCGCGTCGCGCAGGTCGGCGTGCGTTGCGCCGAGGCGCTCGATCTCGCTATCCGGCAGGCCGAGCGTCGTTCGTGCGGGGCCGAAGTCCCGCAGCGCTTCGAGTTGGTCGATCAGGGTGGACATCGTGCGGCTCCCCGCGGCATGAATCGCCGCGAAATCAATGCTTTAACAAGCGCGCAGGATATCACGCGGGTCTTGGCGCGGTAACCCCGCACACCCGTGGCCCCGTCCTGTTGAGGTAAAGCGGCTCTCCGCTGCGCGAGCGCGCCGCGTGGTTCGGCACCGGGCGGATGGTCGCCGCACGCCGGGCTCGGCTCGCCGCGGCAGGTCGAACCGCATCGCGTGTCAGCCGGAAGGCGCCGGCGGGTGCAGCAGCTCGAGCAGTGCCGGGAAGTCCACGGGCTTGACCGTATGGGCGTCGAAGCCGGCGTCCGCGCTTCGCTCGAGGTCGGCGCGTTGCCCGTAGCCGGTGACCGCGATGAGCCGCGCCCCGCGGGTCTCCGGCAGCGCGCGCAGTCGGCGCGCGAGCTCGAAACCGTCCATCACCGGCAGGCCGAGGTCGAGCAGGCAGACATCGGGATGGAACTGCACTGACAGCCGCAATGCCGAAGGACCATCGAACGCAGTCGCGGTTTCATGGCCGAACAACGCGAGCGCGTGCGCCAGCGTCTCGGCGGCGTCGACGTTGTCGTCGACGACGAGGATCCGGAGTCGCCCGCCCTCGCGCTGCGGACGCGGGTCCGCGCCGTGCTCGCTTTCGGGTTCGCCCGAGTGGCGCGGCAGGCGCACGATGAACTCGCTGCCGCGGCCCGGGCCCTCGCTGCGTGCCGCGATCGTGCCGCCATGGAGTTGCACGAGGTTGCGCGCGATCGCGAGCCCGAGGCCGAGCCCACCCTGGGACCGGTCGAGCGACTGCGCGCTCTGCGAGAACATCTCGAAGACGCGCTCGGCGTCGGCGCGCGACAGTCCGATGCCGTCGTCGATGACCCGCACGACGACCTCGTCGCCATCGCGCGCCGCGCGCACGACGATGCGTCCGCCGGGATCGGTGAACTTCGCGGCATTCGAGAGCAGGTTCGAGGTCACCTGGGCGAGACGCACGAGGTCGCCGCGGACGCATAGGCCGCGCTCGGGCACGTCGAGCTCGAGCCGGTGCGCGCGCTGCTCGAGCAGCGGGCTTGCGATCTCGACCGCCTTCGAAACGAAATGCGAGACCTCGAGCGTTTCCCGCTTCAGGTCGATCTTGCCGCGCGCGATGCGCGCGACGTCGAGCAGGTCGTCCACGAGCCGCACGACGTGCGCGACCTGACGCTGGATGATCGCGCGCTCGCGCTTCGTCGGCCCGTCGCCGGCCTGCTCCATGATCTCGAGCGCCGTGACGATCGGCGCCAGCGGGTTGCGCAGCTCGTGCCCGAGCATCGCGAGGAACTCGTCCTTCGCACGAGCGGACGCCTCGGCCTCGGCGCGCGCCCGGCGCTCGGTGTGGTAGAGCTGCGCGTTGTCGATCGCTATCGCGGCGGGGTTCGCGACGGCGCCGATCAGCCGCTCGCTGCGCTCGTCGAATTGGGCGGTGAGACTGTGGCCGAAGAACAGGCCCCCGTGGACTTCCCCGGAACGCGACACGACGGGCACCGCGAGATAGCTGCGGACCGGGATGTGGCCCTCGGGCATGCCGTGGTAGGGCGCGCTCTGGCCGTACTTCGGATCGGCGCGGATGTCGTCGCGCCGGATGATCCCCTCGCCCGCGAAGGTCGGCGCGAAGATCGCCGTATTGCGCGGCATCGGGAAGCCGGCGAACGCCTCTCGCGGCGCGCCGGAGAGCGAGTAGAGCATGTACTTCTCGCCGTCGGTGTCGATGACGTTGTAGAAGAACGCCCCGAATTCCCCGCCGGAGAGCTTCGTCGCCTCGTCGGTGAGGAGCTGCACCAGATCGTGGAGGTCGAGCTGCGAGTTCAGCAGGCCGCCGATGCGCTCGATCGCGGCCGCGTCGCTGCGCAGGCGCGCGAGGCGCAGGTGCGTGCGGACGCGCGCCACGAGCTCGCGGCCCGCGAACGGCTTGACGATGTAGTCGTCGGCACCGCTGTCGAGGCCCTCGATCATCGCGTCCTCGCCGGCGCGCGCGGAGACGAGCAGGACCGGGATCGAAGACGTGCGCGGATCGGCGCGCAGCGCGCGCACGAGCCCGTGCCCGTCGAGGTTGGGCATCATGATGTCCGACACGACGAGGTCGGGCAGTGGATCGAGCCGCATGCGATCGAGCGCCTTGGCCCCGTCGGCGACCGTCTCGACCTGCCAGTGTTCGCCGAGCAGGCGCCCGACGTACTCGCGCATGTCGGCGTTGTCGTCCGCGACGAGCACGCGCGCTGCCCGCGACTCGCGTATCCCGGCCACGGGCGGCGGCGCGATCGGGGGTTGCGGCGACGCCCAGCTTTGGGCCTCGAGCACGTACGGCGCGGCTCCGGCGGGATGAGAAGCTGCATGCCCCTGCGCGATGCGATCGATCGGCAGGTGCGCGGTTCCGAACGGCAGGCTCACCGTGAACACGCTGCCCTCGCCGGGTCGACTCTGCACCCGCACGCTGCCGCCGTGCAGCTGCACGAGCTCCCGGATCATCGCGAGCCCGATCCCGAACCCCTCGTGGGTGCGACCGTTGGCGCCTTCGACACGGTGGAACCGGTCGAAGATGCGCTCGAGCTCGTCGCCGGGGATTCCGATTCCCGTGTCGGCGATCTCGAGCACGGCGCGATCCCGGACCTCGCGCAAGGTGACGCGGATCGCCCCCTTGAACGTGAACTTGAACGCATTCGAGAGGAGGTTGAGCACCACCTTCTCCCACATCGAACGGTCGACGTGCACCGGAGCGGAGAGGGTTTCGCAGCGGACTTCGTAGTCGAGATTCTC
>DATLNY010000088.1:0-6741 GCA_035536495.1 Candidatus Saccharimonadia bacterium
GCAGGCGCTCGATCAGCTCGACCGTCAGCAACGCGGTGGGGTGGTTGTTGAACCCCGACGACACGAAACCGATGCGCATCCCTGCAGGACGGCTCGAAGTCCCTGTAGGAGGGGCCTCAGCCCCGACGCTTTTCGTCGATAACAGCGAAACACGACCCCTCCCGAAAGAGAGAAGCCCGCCAGCGCAGACCAAAAGGGGAGGGATCTTTCGGTTCGGTGATTGCTGGCGGGCTGAAGCGGTTACGGCGACGAACGCTTCGCGGCGGGACGCTTGGCGGCCGACGGACGCTTCGCAGCGCCGCCGGCATTCGCCGCGTTGCGCGCATTGAGATTGCGGACCTGGCGGTTGAGCTCCTCGACGCGATCGAGCAGCGCCTGCATCTCGTCGCGGCCCGGCACGCCGAGGCGGTTGAGCGAACGCGAGACGCGGTCCTCGAACACCTTCTCGAGCTTGTCCCACGTGTCCTGCGCGCGCTCGCGCACCTGCGACACGGTCGTCTCGACGGCATCGCGCGCGACGTGCATCTTGCCGCTCGCCATCTGTCGCGTACGCTGCTCGAGCGTCATGCCTTCGCGGACGAGCGTCTCGAACAGCTTGCCACCCTCGGCCTGCGCGCGATTGAACGCGCCCATGCCTGCGGCCCAGATCTGCTGCGCCGAATCGAGCAGTCGCGCGTTGCGCGGCGAGCCCTGCGACGAAGACGACGACGACGACGACGAAGACGAGCCCTGCGATTTCTTCTTGAGCTTGGGTGCGGCCATGGTGCAAACCCTCCCGGATTCGATTTTCTGGACGCCGCAGGCGCGGCGAGTGGAGGGAACCGTAGGCACAGCGCGTAGAGCGGTCACACTAACGCGCGCGGTTTGGTTCAGCGCGCATTGCTCACGGGCTTGCGCCGGATCACGCCCCAACCGGCGTCATCCCGGCGAAGGCCGGGATCCAGTGCCTGTCGACCGTAGTCAGTCACTGGGTTCCGGCCTTCGCCGGAATGACGCCGGTTGGGGTCGTTCGTGCGACGGTACGTGCGTCTCGTCGACTCGCTGCTGACCCCTACGCCCCGTGCGCCTTGACGGCCTCTTCGAGGTCATCGAGCGCTCGGCGCAGCTTCGCCGTCGGCTTGTTGAAGCGCAGGTTCTCGCCGAGGCCCGACAGCAGCGTGCGGCTGCGGTCGGACAGCACTTCGTCTCGAAAACGGATGCCGCAGCGCTTCAGGATCGGCTCGATCTCGCCGCGGCGCTCGCGCAGGTCCGCGAGCGTCGCCTGGTACGCGTGCTCGGTGAGGCGCTGGCGGCTCTGGAAGCTGAAGATGTTCGTGAAGAACATCGCGGCGTCGTCGGGGTTCGGCTCGAACAGGACGAGGTCGGTATGCCGGTACTGCGTCTGGTACTTGTCGAGCCCGACCTGCATCCGCGACTTCAGCAGCGTGCGGAACGTCTGCGACAGCACGCTCGGCAGCCCCTGGCCCGCGAGCGTGTCGGGCACGCGCTTGCCGTTGGCGAGCGCGAGGCTCGCGTCGAACGGCACGAGCGGATTCAGCCCGAGCACGAGATCGACGCCCTCGTCCATCGCGACCGACGCATGCAGCGTGCGGCGCAGCGCGCCGTCGACGTAGTGCCTGCCGTCGATCTCGACCGGCGGATAGAGGCCCGGCAGCGACGCCGAGGCCTGCACCGCGCGCGAGATCGGCACGTGCTCGCTGCCCGGCGCACCGAAGCGCTTGACCGCGCCGGTGTCGAGCTCGACCGCGACGACGTAGAGCTTGTTCGCGAGCTTGCGGAAGTCGTTCGTGCGACCGTGCGTCTCGAACACCTCGCGCAGGAAGCGCTCGACCGCGTCGTTCTGGAACAGGCCCGTCGGGATCAGCGTGCCGAAGCGCCCGACCATGTCGGCGAAGCTCGCATCGAGCGGATGGCGGGCGACCTCGCCGAGCCAGCCGAACATCATCTGCGGGATGCTCGTCGCGCGCTTGACGAACTCCTTGAACGCGGGCCGCAGGAACGCCTCGGGCCGGAACGAGACGTGCCCGTTGCCGCCGGTGATGAAGATCCGGCACATCTCGGCGGTGCCGATCCCGTTCGCGAGCCCTGCTGCGAGGAACGCGCCCGAGCTGACGCCGACGTAGACGTCGAGCCGCGTCAGGTCGATCCCGTCGAGCACCTCGTCGAGCGCCCGCAGCGCGCCGAGCTCGTACATCCCCCCGATCGGGCCACCGCCGGCGATCGCGAGACCCACCTTTGCGGCAGCCGGCTTCGAACGCGTGGCCTTGCGACCGCTGCCGGACTTGCGCTTCGGTTCGAGCGCGGGCTGGATGACGAGCATGCGGGAATGTGAACGGAAATCGGAGGCGGAATTGTATCGGCGGCTTCGACCATACAATTCGGATCGATGACGCGACAAGAGAGCGCCGCCCGGATCGCCGACCTGCTGCTCGCGCTGCGGGCGGCACGCGACCCGGAAAGGGAGCCGCGCAATACCCTCGCGATCCTGCCCGAGCTGCGCCGCTGGCAGAGCGAACGCCTCGAGCACGGCTTCTCGGACCTGACGCGTCGTCCGAACTACAGGGCTGCATCGCGCTTCTTCCTCGACGATCTCTACGGCGAGCAGGACGTCAGCTGGCGCGACCGCGACATCTCGCGGATGCTGCCGACCCTGCGCTCGTGGCTGCCGGAGTCGGTGCTGCAGACGGTCGTCAAGGCGCTCGAGCTCGACCAGTTGAGCCACGAGCTCGACCTGTCGACCGCCGCGGCGTTCGCCGAGCACGAGCCGCCGGGCACGCGGGTCGACGACGCGACGTACGCCGCCGCATACCGTCGCGGCGGCACGCGCCGCCAGCGCGAACGCCAGATCGAGCTGCTGCTGCACGTCGGCAAGGAGCTCGAGCGGATCGTCCGCAAGCCGATGGTGTTCGCGATGCTGAAGTTCGCACGCGCGCCGGCGCGCGCCGCGGGGCTCGGCAAGCTGCAGGGATTCCTGGAGCGCGGCTTCTCGGCATTCCGGGAGATGGGCAGCGCCGACGATTTCCTGGAGGCGATCGAGGACCGCGAGCTCGAGCTGCTGCGCCGGCTGTTCGCCGGGCATCCGGCGCCGTTCGACGTCAATGCGACGACTGCCGAAGTGGGGTCTCGGCGGCGGAGCACCCGCCGGCAGGCGTGAGGTTTTTCCCTTCTCCCTCCGGGAGAAGGTGCCCGAAGGGCGGATGAGGGTTCGGTTGGAACGCGACGCTTCGTCCGAACCCTCATCCGTCGCTGCGCGACACCTTCTCCCGAGGGGAGAAGGGAGAGCCCGTTGCTTCAGCCCCGGCTCTTCTTCTTTGCCGGCGCGCTCTTCGCAGGCTCGCACGGCTGCGGATCGTCGCCGAACTCGCGCTCGAGGTACTTCTGGATCTCGCGCTCGACCGCAGGCTTCAGCGCGCCGAGCAGGAACGACAGGTCCGCGAGCACCTCGACCGCGCCCTTCTGCAGCGAGATGCGCCCGCTGACGCCGGTGCGTGCGAACGCGAGCGTGTTGCCGCGCCACTCGTACTCGACGTCGAACTTGTTCGCGAGCTGCTTCGCGACCTTCTCCACCGACTTCTTCGCATCGGCGATGGACTTCGAATGCTTGCGCTCGATCTGGATGCTCGGCATGGGGCGAACGCGGCCTCGGGGGTGGTGGCGATTCTGGGCTCTCTGTACGATGATGCCACGCGAAAGCGCGTCGCAGCGCGGTTTGCAGGGGTGCGAACCACCGGCGCGGACGCATGGGAGACCCGTTCGATGACGTTGGGGCGATGGCTGGCGCTGCTGGCGCTGGCGCCGGCCGCGGCCGGGGCTGCCGATCTGCGCGGCATGCTCACGCTGTACGCGGGCGGCCAGCCGCTGCGCGCGGCCGAGAGCGCCGACGCGGTCATCTATTTCCGTCCTCGCGTCGCGGTGGAGGCGCCGCCCGCCGCGGAACCCGCGATCATGAGCACGCAGCGCAAGCAGTTCGTGCCGCGCGTGCTGCCGATCACGGTCGGCTCGTCGGTGCGCTTCCCGAACGAGGACCCGATCCTCCACAACGCGTTTTCGACCCAGCCCGAGAACCGGTTCGACACCGGCCAGTACGGCACCGGCCCCGGCTCGACGCACACCTTCCAAAAGCCAGGCCTCGTCAAGATCTACTGCAACGTGCACCACTCGATGTTCGGCTTCGTGCTCGTGCTCGATACGCCGTACTTCGCGCGGCCCGGCCTCGACGGACGCTTCGAGCTGGCGGGCCTGCCGGAGGTCGAGGGCGACCTCGTCGTGTTCCATGACCGCGCGACGCCGTTGCGCGAGCGGCTCGTCCCGACCCCGACTTCACCCGAGCTCGCATTGCGGCTCGACCTCAACAAGCGCAAGGTTCCCCAGCACATGAACAAGTTCGGCAAGCCGTATCGCCGCAATCCGGCCGGGGCGTACTGAGCGATGGACGCGACGACAACCCCCGTCACCGCGCCGCCCGTGGCGAGCACCGCGCCTACACCAGCGCCGCCGCCGCCGGGCCGCCGCATGCCGCTCGCATGGCGGATCTTCCTGCTGTTCGCGGTGCTGATCGTGCTCGCGCTCGGAACCGCCGTGTTCGTCGCGTACCGCCAGGGACAGCGCATCGCCGACGAGGCGGTCGAGCGCGCGCTCGGCGCATCGGTCGAGGTGCAGAGCGAGTTCACGCAGCGCCGCCTCGAGGAAGCGCAGCTGAAGTCGCAGCTGATCGCCGCCGATCCCGCGTTCGTCAATTACGTTTCGAACGCACAGGGCGGCGGGCTCGGACTCGGCGACACCGACGTCGCCGATGCGGGCTCGATCGTCGACTTGTTGCGCGAGCGCCAGGAGCAGTACACGTTCGACCTCGGCGTCGTGCTCGACGCCGAAGGCAAGCTGCTCGCGCGCACCGACCAGAGCGAACCGATCGAGTCGACGCTCGGCGGCGATCCGTTCGTCGCGCCGGTCCTCGAAGCGCTCACGCCGGTCAGCGGCTACTGGCGCGACGGCGAGAAGCTCTACCAGGCCGCGATCATGCCGCTCGACCAGAACGAGGACCTCGTCGGGTTCCTGATCGTCGCGCTCGAAGTCAATGATGCGCTGGGTGCAAAAATCGGCAAGGTCAGCGGCGCCGACGTCGCGTACCTGCTGCCCGGCGCCGAAGGCGCGCCGGTGCTCGTCGGCAGCTCGCTGCCGGAGGCGCAGGCGTCTGCGCTGCGCGACGCGATCGTCGCCGGCGCGGGCGGATTTTCCTCGGCGCTCGCCAGCGGCACCGCGATGCCGCGCGCCGATTTCGACGTCGGCGGCGTGCGCTGGGCCGGAAGGCTTGCACCGGTCGACGAAGCCGGTGGCGCGCGGCTCGGCTCGACGCTGCAGATGTACCCGGTCGACAAGGCGACCGCGGGTTACCGCGAGCTTTCGAACCTCGTGCTGCTCGTCGGGCTCGTCTCGCTGCTCGTTGCGATACCGCTTTCGTTCGTGATTGCCAAGGCGACGCTGCGTCCGCTCGGGAACATGGCGAAGGCCGCGCACGATGCGGCAGCCGGCAACTACCAGACGCACATCGCGCTGCCCGGCAACGACGAGCTCTCGCAGCTGTCGCAGTCGTTCGAGCGGCTGCTTTCGGACCTGCGCGAGAAGCGCGACATCGAAGGCTACGTCGGCAACCTCTCGCGCTTCCTGCCCGACCCCGGCCAGGAATCGCCGGTGCCGAGCTTCGTCACGCGCGACGAGCTGCCCGCATCGGTCGCGCTGGAAGCGATTCCGCCGCAGCGCGAACTGCTGCTGCTGCTCGGCCTCGACCTGCGCCAGTTCGCAAAGCCGCTCGACGGCCAGTCGGCGGAAGCCGCGATCACCGCGCTCAACACGCGCGCGAACGAGGCCGAGGCGATCGCGAAACGCACCGGCGGGCGCATCGTATCGACCGCCGGCACGCGCTTCGTCCTCGGCTTCAGCGGCGACGAGCGCCTGCTCGGCGCGCTGCAGACCGCGCGCGCCGCGCTCGCGTCCGACACCGCCGTCGCCGGCGCGCTGATCGAAGGCGAGGTGCTGACCGGCTCGGTCGCCGCGGGCGAATCGCGCGCACCGACCGCGGTCGGGCCCGCGACGTTCCAGCTCGACCGCCTGCTCGGCGAATCGAGCGGGGGCCGGCTGCTGCTGCCACGCACGCTCGGCGACGCGGCGAAGACGCTGCTCGGCGAAGCGCAGGTCGGCGTCGTGCAGGGCGCGGTCAGCGCCAAACCCTTCTACAGCGTCGTCGCCGAAGCGCTCGCGATGCTGCCGCCGCCGCCCGCGCCACCGCCGGAAGATCCCGACGTCACGACGCAGGCCCCGTCGATCTCGCGCGAAGCCGCAGCGCTCGCGGCGCGCAACGCCGCCCTCGTGCCGGGCGTGCGCTTCGGCGGACGCTACGAGATCCTCGCGGTGCTCGGCGAAGGCGGCATGGGCGTCGTCTACAAGGCGCGCGACCTCGAGCTAGACGACGTCGTCGCATTGAAGATGCTGAAGCCCGCGGCGCTCGCCGACCACGAGCACCTCGAGCGGCTGAAGAGCGAGATCAAGCTCGCGCGCAAGATCACGCACCCGAACGTGTTGCGCACGTTCGACTTCGGCGAGTCGGAAGGCCGGCCCTACGTCTCGATGGAATACGTGCGCGGGATGACGCTGCGTTACCTCTTGAAGCAGGCCGGGCGCATCCCGTACTCGGCCGCGCTGCGCATCGCGCGCCAGCTGTGCGGCGGGCTTGCGGCCGCGCACGAA
>DATLNY010000089.1:0-2537 GCA_035536495.1 Candidatus Saccharimonadia bacterium
CGCGACCGCGCACGCGACGTCGCTCGTGCCGAGCAGCGCGGCGAGGCGCTGCGGCAGGTCGAGCGGCCACTCGGGCACGTCGACCGGCACCGTGAACAGGCACGACGCGGGGACGGCGCCAAGCGCGCGCGCGATCCCCGCGAGCGGGCCGCGGAACGATCCGGGGTCCTCGTCGGCGATCACGACGCGGCCGAGGCGCGCGTACTCATCGAGGTTCCGGTTCGCGCTGACGACGATCTCGTCGAAGCCCGCCTGCACCAGCCGCTGCAGCGCGTGGGCGACGAGTGTCGCACCGCGCCACTCGAGCAGGCCCGTGTCACGCCCGCCGACGCGCGTGCCGGCGCCGCCTGCGAGCACGACCGCGGCGTCAGCGCCGCTTGACATGGCGGATGAGGCGCTGCCGCTTCTTCTTCTGCCGTTCGGTCAGCGGATTCGTGCGACCTTCGAACGGGTTCGCGCCTTCGCGGAACTCGAGCCGGACCGGCGTGCCGACGAGCTTGAAGCGCTTGCGGAAGTAGTTCTCGAGGTAGCGCTTGTACGACTCGGCGAGCGTGCGGACACGCGTGCCGTGGACGATGATCCGCGGCGGCAGATGCCCGCCCATGTGCGCGTAGCGCAGCTTCGCGGCGCGGCCCTGCACGAGCGGCGGCTGGTAGGCCTCGTACGCGGCGTGGAGCGCCTCGGTCAAATCGTGCGAGCTGATCTCGCGCGTCGCCGAACGGTGCGCCTTGACGATCGTCTTCGTCAGCTCGCCGAGCCCCGAGCCGTGCTTCGCCGAGATGAAGTGCACCGCCGCATACGGCACGAACACGAGCCGGCGGCCGAGCTCGGACTTGCAGCGCGTGCGGTGGTAGTCGTCGAGCCCGTCCCACTTGTTCGCGGCGACGACGAGCGCGCGGCCCGCGTCGAGCGCGTGGCCGAGCACGGTGAGGTCCTGGTCGGTCACGCCTTCCTCGGCATCGAGCATGACGACCGCGACGTGCGCGTGCTCGAGCGCCTGCAGCGTCTTGATGACCGAGAACTTCTCGATCGTTTCCTCGACGCGCGCGCGCCGGCGCACGCCGGCGGTGTCGATCAGCGTGAAGCGCTTGCCGTCGCGCTCGACCGCGACCTCGATCGCGTCGCGCGTCGTGCCGGGCACCTCGGACGCGATCATTCGCTCCTCGCCGAGCAGGCGGTTGACGAGCGTCGACTTGCCGACGTTGGGGCGTCCGATGATCGCGACGCGGATGCCCTGGTCGACGAACGCCTCCGGCTCCTGATCCGGCGGAAGCCGCGCCTCGATCGACTCGAGCAGCTCGTCGATCCCGCGCCGATGCGCCGCCGACAGCGGCATCGACGCGTCGGCGCCGAGCAGGGAAAAGTCCGCGATCGACTGCGACTCGTCGAGCCCGTCGACCTTGTTTACCGCGAGGATGAAGGGTTTTCCCGCGCGCCTGACGAGGTCGAGGATCGACCGGTCCATCGGCATCGGACCATCGCGCGCATCGACCACGACGACGACGAGCGTGGCCTCGTCGATCGCCGCCTCGGACTGCTGCGCGGTGAGCCCCGCGATGCCCTCCTCCTCGCCCGTCAGGCCGCCGGTGTCGACCAGCACGAACGGCTGCTTGCCGATCCGGCAGACGCCGTAGTTGCGGTCGCGCGTGACGCCGGGCTCGTCGTGGACGAGCGCGTCGCGCGTGCGCGTCAGCGCGTTGAACAGCGTCGATTTGCCGACGTTGGGACGCCCGACGAGGGCTACGACAGGAAGCATGGGGACATTGTGCCGCGCGCCGCAGGGGGCGCGCCATCGATGCGCCGGCGCGGACCGGGGCGGGTCCGCGTCGTCGCGCGCATCAGCCGCCGATCTTGATCGCCGCGAGCGACCCGTCGGTGTTCGAGATGTAGACGGTATCGCCGACCGCGAGCGGCGTCGCGTTGATCGCCTCGTCGCCGACGCGCGTGCGCGCCGCGATCGAGCCGTCCTCGGCCGACAGCACGTGCACGTAGCCTTCGAAATCACCGACGACGACATGTCCGCCCGCGACGGCCGGCGTCGAGAGCCAGCGGTGCGCGAGCGCATCCTGCTGCCAGAGCGAGGCGCCGCTGCGCGCGTCGAGCGCGAACACCGAGCCGTCGGCGTCCGTCACGTAGAGCGAGTCGCCCGACAGCGCGAGCCCGCCGTACGACGACATGTCGCGGCTCCAGCCCTGGCGCCCGCTGTCGACCGCGATCGCGCCGACCTGGCCGCGGTACGTCACCGCGAATATCTCGCCGTTCGTGCCCGCGACCTCGCCATCGATGTCGACGAGGCGCTCGAGCTCGGTGCGGCCTTCCGATTGCGCGATCGCCTGCTCCCACTTCATCGCACCGGTCTCGAGGTCGAGCGCGACGGCCTTGCCGTTGTCGTATCCGACGTAGACGGTCTGGCCCGAGATCAGCGGTGCGCTGTTGCCGCGCAACGACAGCAGCGGCACGCCGCGGTCTAACACCCAGCGGCGCGCGCCGTCGCCGGCGGCAAAGCCGAAGACGCGACCGTCGTGCGCGCGCACGAC
>DATLNY010000090.1:0-8010 GCA_035536495.1 Candidatus Saccharimonadia bacterium
GAGATCGAAGGACAGCACGCGAAGGCGGTGGGCCGCCTCCACCGTGACCGTGCCGTGCAGCTCGGTCGTCGCGATGCGCAGCGCGGGCGCGATCGGGGTTATCGGATCGAGCGCCTGTTCGGCAATCGCACCGGCAAGCTCGCCGGGATCGAACCGCGACTGCCCCGTGCCGGGCGAATCCAGCTCGAGCAGCGCAAGCGTGCCGATCGCACCGACCACGATGCCCGCCGCGATCGACCATCCGTGGCGCAGGATGTGCCCCCGGTAAGGCGCGGTGCGGACGATCGGCCGGATCCCGTTCAGTACCGCGTTGCGCAGCGTGAGCGGCGGTTCCGCGGGCACCATGCGTTCCAGCGCCTGCGTGATCCGCTGCAGGTCATCGCGCATCTCACGCGCATCTGCGGCTTCGAGGCTCTGTTCGAGCTCGGCCGAGGCCGCAGGATCGAGCTCGCGATCGATCTCGGCCTGGATCAACTCGAGCGTGCGCTGCCCGAGCATCAGACCAGCCCTCGCGCAACGAGCACGTCGCGCAGGGCCACGCGCGCCGTGTGCAATCGGGATTTGACCGTCTTGACCGGGCACTCGAGGATCATGCCGATTTCCTCGTAGCTGCACCCCTGCACGTGCTTGAGCACGATCACGGTGCGGTATTCGAGCTTCAGTGCCATCAGGGCATCCTGCAAGCCCGCGTCGAGTTGCCCTCGCATCGCCACTTCGCGAGGCCCGGGGCCGGCTTCGACCAGGCCCTCGGACAGCGGCTCGAGCGGTTTGCGCGCGGCGGCGGAATCGAGCGTCTTGTTCGCGGCGATCCGATAGATCCAGCTGAAGAAGCGCTGGCTCGCATCGAACTGCGCGAGATGCTCGTACGCACTGAGGAACACGGCCTGGGTCACGTCCTTTGCGTCTTCCCGGTTGTTGAGGATCCGAAACGCCGCGTTGTAGACGGGCCGCTGGTATCGCGCCAGCAATTCCTCGAACGCACGCGTGCTGCCGGCGAGACAATCGCGGACCAACGCTGCGTCTTGCTCGTCAGACATGAATACAGCCCTGGGGCCGAAAGGTTGGAAAAGCCGGTCCGGGTCAGGTGCCCTGGCGCGTGACCTCGAACAGCTGATCGAAGCCGGAATAGCGGAAGATGTCGTAAATGTGGTTGTTCACGTTGAGCAGCTTCAGCCGCACGCCGCTCGCCTGCAGGCGCTTCTGGGTACGGAGCAGCACGCCCAGGCCCGCGCTGGAGATGTACTCGAGCTGCGAGAAGTCGAAGACGCGCGGATCGCTCGCCGCGTCGACGAAGGCCTGCGCCCGCGCACACTGGGCCGCATCGAACCTGCCGGCGAAGAATATTACGCCGCCCTCTCCGTACCCGATCTCGAGCATTACGACGTCTCCAGCTTCTTTCGGAAGCTTATCCGGCTGCAGCGCCCGGTGTAGTCGTATTCGACCGCGTCCATCACACGCCGCACCAGATGCAGCCCGAGCCCGCCCGGCACGCGCAGCTCGATCGGAAGGTCGACGCGCGCATCGGGCGTGGCAGTCACGTCGAAGCGCTCGCTGTCCGGGTCGCTCAGGCGACCGACGAATTCGCGCCCGGCGCACGCGAGCTGGAGCTCGATCGCGCCCCGGCCGGCCGCGTTGTACTTCAGCATGTTGGTGAAGAGCTCCTCGACCGCGAAGCCAATCGAGGTGCGCGCGGCCGGGTCGAGGCCCTCCGCTTCGCAGAAGTCGCGGATGAACGCGAAGATCGGATCCAGCGAATCGAGGCTGCGTGCGAACGATTGCGCCGCAATGCGCGCCCCTGCGTCCGCTGCGACGGCACGCTCCGTCGCAGGCGATTCGGGGAGGCGCCGGATCAGGACCATGGTGATGTCGTCGAGCTGCGGCGCGCCGCGCCCGAACCCCGCAAGTGCGTCCATCATCACGCCGATCAGCTCCTGCATGGGACGGGCATGTTCGCGCCGCAGCAGCTGCGCCACGCCATCCTCGCCGAAGAGGCGATTCTGCGCATCCTGATACTCGTAAACCCCGTCGGAGATCAGCGCGAAGATGTCGCCCGGTGCGAGCACGGCGGTGCGCGGCGGGCTGACTCTCGCAAGGGGTACCGCGCCCATCGGAAACGTGGTGGGCGTCAGGAGCTCGCAGCGCAGTTCGCGCGCGTGGAAATGCAGAAGCGGTCCCTGGCCGCCCGAGTGATACCGCAGCTCGTGCGTGTGCGGGTCGAGTTGCCCGAGGAACGCGGTGACGAAACGGTCGTCGGGCAGGTCGTCGACGAGCTGGTCGTTGATATGCCGGAAGGTGTCGTCCAGGTCGGCGCCGAGGCGCTGCGCGAGCCGCAGCATCGCGCGCACCTGGGTCGCCGAAAGCGCAGGGCCGATCCCGTGCCCGGTGGCGTCGCCCATCAAGATCATCAGCCGTCCATCGGCGGTCGGAACGAAGTCGTAGGTGTCGCCGCCGGTATCGTCGGTCGGATGGAATATCCCGGCGAGGTCGTAGCCCGGTATCGCGGGCGCCGATTGCGGCAGCGTCCCGATCTGGATCTCCCGCGCGACCGAGATTTCCTGCCGCAGCTTCTCGGCGACCACCAGCTTTTCGGTCATGCGCACGCGCTGCAGCGCGATCGCGCAGTGTGCCCTCAGGGAATTGGCGACGGCTTCGTCGTTGGCATCGAAGACGCCATCACGCTTGTTGAGCACTTGCAGCACGCCCACCAGCGAGTCGTCGTGACCGACCAGCGGCATCGTCAGCATGCAGCGCGTGCGGAAGCCGGTAGCGTGGTCGAGCGCGGGACTGAAGCGGTGATCGGCGTAGCAATCGGGCACGTTGATCATCTCGCGCGAGCGCAGGCACGCGCCGGCGATGCCGCGGTCCGCAGGAATGCGGATCGGCTCGAGATCGTTCGAGACCTGCAGAACGAGCTCGTTCGTGGTGGGGTCGTACAGCCACACCGTGCCCGCTTCTGCATCGAGCACGCCGGTTGCCGCATCCAGCACCTCGCTCAACACGGTCGCGAGGTCGCACGGCGCCGCGAGCCTGCGCGTCACTTCCAGGATCCAGTGCAGCTCCTCCTGCGTGAGTCCCTTCGGCTTGAGCGTCTTTTCCATGCGTGCGCTGCACTCAGGGTAGGGCGACGGGAGCCGCAGGTTTCCAGAACGTCCGGCGATGCTCCGCTGATCGCGGCGTCATCACCCCTGAAGGCGCCACGCTCTGCTCTCGCGCGGCGACTCGCCGCCAGCGCTCCTTGCAATCGAGGTAGCGCGGCGGCGCATCAACCAGCCGGCAGCCTTCGGGAAATCCGTTCGCGTTCCAGTACGCGAGCAGGCCATCGCGTTCGGCCAATTCGAGGAACCGAGGCTCGCTGAGCGTGCCGCGCGCGGTCGGGAACCAGATCGAACGGTAGTAGCGCCCGCGCGGCAGGTTCTTATCGAGCTCGATGTCGATGGCTTCGCCGTGCAAGCCGAGCACCACGAGAATCGGACTCCAGCCCCGGTCGTGGATGCCGGTACGGTCGGCGCGCACTGCGGCGAGGAGCGCGTCGCTCTTGCCCGGGTCCTCGATCGCGGCATACAGCGCGTCGATCACGGCGCGCGCGGTCGGGGCTGCGTCCTCGTATTGCCGGTAGTAAGTCCGCAGATCGCTGATCGCGCGGGCGCGATCGCGGTCGACCAGCGCGAACTGCGCATCCAGATAACGCGCATACGACCAACCGAGGTCGAGCGCGCGTTGCAGCCCGCTCTGCGCCGCTTTCCGGTCACCGCGCAGTCCCTGGACCGTGGCGAGCCATCCGACCGTGACACCCGCCAAAGGATCGATCTCGAAAGCTCGTCGCAGGTCGTCCTCCGACTTATCGAGGTTGCCCACGATGAGGTGCAGGACCCCTCGCCACAGCAACGCCGACGAGTCGCTGGGATCGCGTGCGATCGCCTGATCGAGCAGGCGCTCTTTCTCGAGCTGGTCGCCGCGCTCGCCCGCGATGTCCGCGAGCACCGCGTAGGGCAGCGCGAGCCCGGCGTCGAGTCCCCGCGCACGGTCGGCGGCGTCGCGCGCGGCGGCGAACCCTTGCGAACGCGGTACTTCCGTGTAGTCGGGAGATACCAGATGGACTCCCGCAAGGATCGCCCAGGCTTCGGCGAAACCGGGGTCGCGCGCGACGGACTCCTCGAGCAACTTGCGCGCGATTCGCAGGGATTCGCCGCGCATGTAGAAGAGCTGGCGGCCGCGCAGATACAGCTCGTACGCCTGTAGATCCTCGGTGGGCGCGACGACCTCGATCTTCGCCAATCCACCGTCGGCCCCGAGCGCCTCGCTCAAGGCGGCGGATATCGCCTGCGCGATTTCCTCCTGCACCGCGAAGATGTCGGTCAGCTCGCGATTGTAGGTCGCTGACCACAGGTGCTTGTCCGTTGCGGCATCGATGAGCTGCGCGGTGATCCGCACCTTGCCGCCCTGCTTGCGGACCGAGCCTTCGAGCACGTGCGCGACGTTGAGCTGCCGTGCGATCTCGCGCACGTCGATCTGCTTTCCCTTGAACGAGAACGCCGAGGTGCGCGAAGCAACCTTCAGTCCCTCGATCCGGGCGAGGACGTTCAGCAGCTCCTCCGCGATCCCGTCGGCGAAATATTCGTTGTCGGGCTCGGGGCTCATGTTGGTGAACGACAGGACCGCCACGGAGCCGCGCGGTGCGGGTGTCGAAAACGGAGCGGAGGACGCCGACGGCGTCGCGGAAACCGCGATCGGGACCGCGTCATCGCCCGCATTCGACCTGGCGCCCTTCCCCGCGATCCAGAATCGTTCGGTCGCCATCAATCCGATCACGATCAACAGGCCGAGCACGACGATGCGGTCGATGCGTCGAGCGGTCCGCGCAGTCATGGAACGCCGCGGAAGCACTTCGTCGTCCCGTATCAGTCCCTGGGGCGTCAGCTCGAACACCCATGCCAGCATCAACGCCGGGACGAAGCCGAGCGCAAGCAGGATGATGAGCGCGCGAAGGATCCAGGTCGGCACGGCGAACACGGGCAGGATCGTCTCGGCCACCTGCACGATCAGCCACGCGCCGACCAGGTACAGGCCGGCCATGCGGATGACGTTGCGTCGCTTCAGTTCCGCGAGGAGGTTCACGGCGGCGATTCGACGAGCCCAGGCAACAGCCCATGCAACAGCTCAGCCCGATGCCGGGTCAGTGCCATCCGCGGTACGCGCAGCTGCATGGCGCAAAAAATACCATGCGTGTCCCGGGCGCAGCGTCGCCGCAGGACGCAACGTCATGGCCGGCAGCAGGACGGGGCGCACTCGCGCTGCGCGGAGGTTGGAGCCGACTTTCGGACGGCGCCCGAAGGCCGCCCCTCAGGGCAAGGCGACCGGCGCGGCGGGCTTCCAGGCCCTGCTGCGATGCTCCGCGACCACTGTCGTGTAAATGCCGCCGCGCACGAACCATTCCGCGGTCAGCCGCATGAATCGCGGCTTCGTCGCCTTCACGAGGTCGTCGAGGATTCCGTTCGTGACGGCCTCGTGGAATGCGCCGACGTCACGATAGCTCCAGAGGTACAGCTTGAGGCTCTTGAGCTCGACGCAGAGTTTCTCGGGCACGTACTCGATGACGAGCGTCGCGAAGTCCGGCTGGCCCGTTTTCGGGCACACGCAGGTGAACTCGGGCGCGCGCATCCGGATGGTATAGTCGCGGCCCGGTTGCGGGTTCGGGAACGTTTCCAGCGACTTCGTCGGGCGCGTGGCCATGCGGTTTTCCTTCGCGGGCACCCGATGCGTTTTCGGGGGCGCGCAAGGTAGCCGAACCGCCGACTCCCGGCAAACTTTCAGTCCACCATGGTGGGGCACCGTCGCGCTGCGAGCGCGGCCCGCGGCCTCCACCCGATCACGGGCCAGATCAACACGCGATGCGCCTCACCACGATCAAGCTTTCCGGCTTCAAGTCGTTCGTCGACCCGACCACGCTGCACCTGCCGACGAACCTGACCGGCATCGTCGGCCCGAACGGTTGCGGCAAGTCGAACATCATCGATGCGATCCGCTGGGTGATGGGCGAAAGCGCCGCGAGCCGGCTGCGCGGCGACGCGATCACCGATGTGATCTTCTCGGGCTCGGGCGGGCGCAAGCCGGTCGGCACCGCGACGGTCGAGCTGATCTTCGACAACTCCGACGGGCTGATCCAGGGCGAGTACGCGCGCTTCAACGAGATCTCGGTCAAGCGCAGCGTCAGCCGGGACGGGCAGTCGAGCTACTTCCTCAACAATGCGCGCTGCCGCCGCCGCGACATCGTCGACGTGTTCCTCGGCACGGGCCTCGGCGCGCGCAGCTACTCGATCATCGAGCAGGGCATGATTTCGCAGATCGTCGAGGCGCGGCCCGAGGACCTGCGCACGCACTTCGAGGAAGCCGCCGGCATCTCGAAGTACAAGGAGCGGCGCAAGGAAACCGAGTCGCGCATGAAGGCGACGCGCGAGAACCTCGAGCGGCTCAACGACGTGCGCAACGAGGTCGAGAAGACGCTCGAGCACCTGAACCGCCAGGCGCGCGCGGCCGAGCGCTACCAGAAGCTCAAGGCCGAGGCCGCGCGGATCGAGGCGGAGCTGAAGGCGCTGAACCTGCGCGCGCAGCAGGCCGCGCTCGAATCGAAATCGCAGGAGATTGCTGCGATCGAGCTCGAGATCGAGAAGATCGTCGCCGAGCAACGCCAGGTCGAGGCGAAGCTCGAGCGCTTCCGCGAGCGCCAGGTCGAGGCGACGGATGCCTTCAACGGCGTGCAGTCCGAGGTCTACCGCGTCGGCGGCGAGATCGCGCGCGTCGAGCAGCAGATCCAGCACAACAAGGACCTCGCGGAGCGCCTCGCGCGCGCGGGCCGCGAGGCGACGTCGCAGCTCGAGGAAGTCGTCGCGCACATCCGCGCCGACCACGATCGGATCGGCACGCTGCGCAGCGCGCTGGCCGAGTCGGAGCCGCAGATCGTCGCGATGAATGCCGAAGCGGACGTCTGCGCCGAGTCGCTGAAAACCGCCGAGCAGGCGATCGTGGACTGGCAGCAGCGCTGGGACGCGTATGCGAAGTCGAGCGCCGAATCGGCGCGGCTCGCCGAAGTCGAGCGCACGCGCCTCGACTTCCTCGACCGGCAGTCGCACGAGATCGCGAAGCGGCTCGAGCAGCTCGAGGCCGAGCGCGGGCAATACGACGTCGGCGCGCTCGCGAACATCGCGAGCACGCTCTCGAGCGAGCAGGCCCAGCAGAACGCGCAGCTCGTGACGCTTGCCGCGACGCTCGACGAGCGCAAGCGCGCGATGGAAGGAATCGTCGAGCAGCAGAAGCAGGCGCTCGCCGAGCTTTCGCAGACGCGCCAGCGCAAGGAGGCCGCGGGCGGGCGCCTGTCGTCGCTCGAGGCGCTGCAGCACTCCGCGCTCGGACAGGAAAGCGGGGCCGCAAAGGAGTGGCTCGAGAAAGTCGGCCTCGGACGCGGCAAACGCGTCGGCGAGGAGCTCGACGTCGCCGACGGCTGGGAGGCGGCGGTCGAAACCGTGCTCGCGGGCTGGCTCGACGGCGCGCTGACCGACACACCTGACGAGTTCGTCGAACGATTCGGCGAGATCGCCGAGGCGAACGTCACGCTGGTCTCGGCCACTGCGGGTCAGTCCGGCGCGCCGGGCACGCTCGCGGCGCAGGTGCGCGGGCCCGCTGCGATCCTCGCGGTGCTCGCGCGCGTGCGCACCGCGGAGTCGGCGGGGCAGGCGCGCGAGCTCGCGCGCCGCCTGTCCGCGGGCGAGTCGGTCATCACCGCGCAGGGCGAGTGGCTCGGCGCCGGCTGGGCTCGTGTCGTGCGCGGCAAGAACGCGCAGCACGGCGTGCTCGCGCGCGAGCGCGAGATCCATGCCCTCGGCGCGGAGCGCGGCGCGCTCGATTCGAGGCTTGGCGAGATCGCGCAGCTCGTCGACCGGTTGCAGCAGCACCTCGGCGACGCCGAGCTGAAGCGCGACGACGCCCAGCGCGAGCTCTACACGACGCACCGCCGCG
>DATLNY010000091.1:0-2450 GCA_035536495.1 Candidatus Saccharimonadia bacterium
GACCTGGTCGAGGTCCTCGCGGCGTCCGCGTAGGTACGGATCCTCGATCGAATCGAACGCGGCCGCGAGCCGGTCGCGCTGCGCCTGCAGCGCCGCGCTCGCGCGCACGAGGTCGCGCCGGATCCGCTCCGGAACGGCGTCGGTGAACTCGGGATCCTCGAGCATCAGCGTGTGTGCGTCTATGAACTCCCCGAGGTCGCGCCGCAGCGGCCCCTCGAGCTTCGCGCGCATCGCTTTGAGCTCGCCGCGCACGGTCGCGAGCGCGGCCTCGAAGCGCGCGATCTCGCCCGCGACCTCGCGCGGCGCGATCGGCTCGGGCTCGACCTCGAAATGCAGCGGATAGACGAGCCGCGCGCGGCCGCAGACGAGGCCCTTCGACGCGGAGGTCGCCTCGAGCTCGATCCGGTTCCCGGGTGCGGCCATCAGTCGGCCTCGTCGAAGCGGCGTTCGAACTGGTCGACGAGCGTCGCCATCGCGGTCTCCTCGTCAGGGCCGTCGACGCTCGCGCGGATGACGCTGCCGAAGCCGGCGGCGAGCATCATCAGGCCCATGATGCTCTTTGCGTTGATCTGCCTGCCGCGATGCGTCAGCTGCACGGACGATGCGAACGGCGCGAGCGCCTGCACGAGCCGCGCCGAGGCGCGCGCGTGCAGTCCGAGCCGGTTGATGATCTCGATGTCGCGCTCGATCATGCCCGAAGACTAGCGCGCGGACGCGGGCCGCGCTGCCGTATCGACATCAAGCGGCGTCGATCACGACGCCGGTGCGTGCGCCCGATGCGGCGATCTGCGCGAGCGAATCGAGCGGCTGGTCGGCGTAGTTCAGCACGCGCAGCAGCATCGGCAGGTTGAGGCCCGAGACGCGGCGGATCGCGACGCCGTGGCTGACGAGCCGCGCGGAAACGTTCGACGGCGTCGCGCCGTACACGTCGGTCAGCACGAGCACGCCTTCGCCCGCGTCGAGGTCGGTCAATGCGCGACCGGCGGAGTTCTCGAGCGCGAGCACGTCGTCGCCGTTGTTGTACGCGAGCGATGCGACGCGCAGCGACAGCGGCCCGACGACCCCGCGCGTCGCGGCGATCAGCGCCTGCCCGATGCCGCCATGGGTCAGCAGCAGGATGCCGACGGCCATCGGCACACCTCGAAACGCCCCTGCCGCCCGGGCTTGTGCAGGCCAGGGGCCATGACTACTCCAGCTCGCGGTGGAACGTCAGGACCTGTTCGCGCGAGCCACGAAACGCTTCCGCGAGGCGCTCGGCGAGATACACCGAGCGATGCCGCCCGCCGGTGCAGCCGATCCCGATCGTGACGTAGTTGCGCTGCTCGGCCTCGAAACGCGGGATCCAGTTCGCGAGCAGGCCCTGCACGTCGCGGAAATACGCCTCGACTTCCGGGCTGCGTGCGAAGTAGTCGCGGATCGCGGAATCCCGCCCCGAAAGCGGCCGCAGCTCGGCGATCCAGTGCGGATTCGGCAGGCAGCGCGCGTCGAACACGAAGTCGGCGTCGGCCGGGACGCCGCGCTTGTACGCGAACGATTCGAACAGCAGCGACAGCTCGGCGCTCGAGGTGCCGAACTCGGTGATCATGAGCCGGCGCAGCTGGTGGACGTTCAGATCGCTCGAATCGATCACGCGATCGGCGATCGTGACGAGCGGGCGCAGCAGCCGCCGCTCGAGCGCGATCGCGTCGGCGAGCGAGAGGTCGTCACCGGTCAGCGGATGGCGCCGGCGCGTATCCGAGAAGCGCTTGAACAGCACGTCGTCGCGCGTGTCGAGGAACACGAGCTCGTACTCGATGCCGTTGGTCGCGAGCCGCGAGAGGATCTCGGGCAGCCGCGAAAGATCCTCGGGCCGGTTGCGCACGTCGACGCCGACGGCGAGGCGCGGATAGCGGCCCGGCTGGCCTTCGGTGACCGAATCGACGAATGCCGGCATCAGCTCGACCGGCAGGTTGTCGACGCAGTAGTAGTCGAGGTCCTCGAGCATCCGCAGCGCGACGGTCTTGCCCGAGCCCGACAGCCCGCTCACGACGACGAGGCGCGTCGTCGCGTGCGGCGCGATCCGCGACGGCGGCGGCGGCGTGAAGCGCAGCGAGCTGCTCATGGCGGCATTGTAGCCACGGGCCCGATCCCTGGCGTCATTCCCGCGAAAGCGGGAATCCATTTTTGTCGTGCAGCAGCCCTAGCGCCCGCGGCGCATTTCGAGCGCCTGCCGGTCGATGAAGGTCTGGGCCGGATCGACGCCCTTGGATCGCAGCATGTGGTTGCGCACGGCCGCCTCGACCAGCACGGCGAGGTTGCGCCCCGGCGCAATCGGGATCGTCAGCTGCGGCACCGCGACGTCGATGACGTTGCGCGTGCCCGTGAGCCCGTGCAGCCGGTCGAGGCCGCGGAAGTCGAGCTCGTCGGCGAGTCGCAGCTCGATGATGAGCCGCAGGTACTTGTTGCCCTTG
>DATLNY010000092.1:0-3817 GCA_035536495.1 Candidatus Saccharimonadia bacterium
GCAGCTTCTGCACGAGCGGGAACGCGATGCCGGGCCCGAGCACGTCGTTCTCGCGCGCGATCTGGTAGCGCCGATACGCGTCGAGCCCCTGCTGCTCGAACAGCTCGTGGCTCTCGCCGAGATCGAACAGCGCGCGCGACGAGATCGCGACGACGAGCCGCGAGTCGCGCTCGTTGAGCGGGCGGGTGTCGGGCGCGGGCGCCTCGCTCATTCGAACGAATGGTCGAAGAGGATCGCGCGCGCGAGCTCGACGGCCGCGACCGTGTCGAGGAATCCGTAGCCGTGCACGGCGTTCGGGACCGCGGCGCCGGAATACCCGCCGCAATCCTGGCCGGCCTGCATGCGCGGGCTCGCGCCGCCGCGCAAGACGCGCTCGAGCTCGTCGGGGCGGCCGATCAGGTGCGGCGCGGCAGACAGGATCAACGCCGCCGCGCCCGCGACGTGCGGGCTCGCCATGCTCGTGCCCGACAGGTTCGCGTAGGCGCCCGTCGGGACGGACGAGCGTATGCTCACGCCCGGTGCAGTGATGTCGGGCTTGAGCAGGCCCTCCGGCGTGGGTCCGCGGCTCGAGAACCCCGCGATGCTGCCGTTGTCGCTCGCCGCGCCGATCGCAAATGCCGCGTCGAAGCCCGCGGGCACGTCGATCACGGTACCGCAGCTGGACCCCGCGTTGCCGGCGGAGACGACGAAGAGGATTCCGGCGGCGCGCAGGTTTCGCACGGCCTCGGCGAGCAGTGCCGACTGCGCCTCGTCGCAACCTTCGAAGGCGGGACAACCCCACGAATTGCTGATGACGTGCGGCGCCATCGACGGATTCGGCGCGAGGCCGTTCGCGTTCGTCGGCGCGAGGAACCACTGCAGGCATTCGAGGTACGTCGCCGGGCTGCCCCAGCCCTGGTCCATGTTGCGGCAGCCGATCCAGCGCGCATCGGGCGCCATGCCGGTCTGGTTCGCACCGCCGTCGTCGCCGAGGACGATGCCCATCGTGTGCGTGCCGTGGCCGTCGTCGTCGCACGGCACCGGCGAGTCGTAGCCGCAGGCGTTCTGGCTGTCGGTGGGATTGACCTGCGCGTGGATCGAATCGTGCCACGCATACGCGTGGGTCGTGCCGGCGGCGCTGTAGCCGCGATACGCGTCGCGCAGCGCGGGATGGTCCCACTGGTAGCCGGTGTCCTGGCCCCCGACGACGATGCCCTCGCCGCGGATGCCCTGCGCCCACAGCGCGGTCGCACCGGCAGCCGTCAGGTTGAACGTCGGCGCCTTCGCGCTCGCGGGCTCCGGCTTCGGCAGGTCAGCGCGGAACGCGGTATTCGCGACGACCGCGGCGACGTCGTCGCGCGCGGCGATCGTGCGCAGCATCGCCGGCGTCAGCCTCGCGTGCACGGCGCTCGCGATCGCGAACGCGCGGTATTCGATCGCCGCTTCGCCGAGCGCCCGCACGATTCCACGTTGTGCTCGAGCCGCGCTTGCGCCGAGCGCTGCGTGCGCCGCGTGCAGCCGCGCCTTGCGTTCGAGCGGGAGGCGCTTTGCATCGAGCACCGTACCGGCGCGCGGCACGATCAGCACGTCGACCGTGCCGTCGCGCCTGGCCTTTGCGATCAGCGCGGGATCGACGCCGGCTGCGGCCGAAAGGCCGGCGATCCAGAACAGCAGCAGGGCGAGCACGATGCGCATTCGGGGAGTCTAGCGAGGCGACCCGCAACGATCCCCCAAGGGCGTCGAAAAGCGCCGGAGGTCGTTGATCCGCAACCGAATAGCCGTCACGGCCGCGCCCGGTGCTACAGCGCGAACTGCTCGTTGATGATGCGTTCCTCGAGGTTGTGCTCGGGGTCGAACAGCAGCGTCATCGTCTTCTCGTGCGATTCGCGCACGGTCACCTCGACCACGTCGCGGACCTCGAACGAGTCCGCCGTCGCGCTGACCGGACGCTTGTAGTGGTCGAGGATCTCGAACGTCACCTCGACCTGCGAGCGCAGGATCGCGCCGCGCCAGCGCCGCGGCCGGAATGCCGCGATCGGCGTCAGCGCGAGCACCTCGCTGCCGAGCGGCAGGATCGGGCCGTGCGCGGAAAGGTTGTACGCGGTCGAGCCGGCCGGCGTCGCGACCATGACGCCGTCGCAGACGAGCTCCTCGATCTTCGCGGTGCCGTTGAGCGAGACGCGGATCTTCGCGGCCTGCTTGGTCTGGCGCAGCAGCGAAACCTCGTTGAACGCGAGGTGCTCGGTGACGTTGCCCGACTCGGTCGAGGCGAGCATCACGAGCGGGCGCAGCACGCTCTCCTGCGCGCGCGCGATGCGCTCGGCGAGGCCGTCGGGCCGGTACAGGTTCATCATGAAGCCGACGGTGCCGGCCTTCATGCCGAACACCGGCTTGCGCAGCTCCTTGTGCCGGTGCAGCGTCTGCAGCATGAAGCCGTCGCCGCCGAGCGCGACGATGACGTCGGCGTCCTTCGCGGGCGTCTGGCCGTAGGCCGCGACGACTTCCGCGAGCTGCCGCTGCGCTTCCTCGGCCTTGCTCGCGACGAAGGCGAGCTTCTGCGCGCCGCTCACCCGATCATGCCGGCGTTCGCGAGCTGCGACAGCCTGCGGACCGCGACCGAAACCGTCGGGTAGTCCATCGCGACCTGGCTGCGCATGTCCGCGAACATCGATACGGTGAAGCGCAGCGCCGGATCCTCGCGCCGCAACCAGCGGTCGACCAGCGTCGCGCCGTCGACGCCGTCGCCGCCGGCGAGGATCTGTCCCGCCAGCGCCTGCTGTTGCGCGAACAACTCGTCGCGCAGTGTGCCGCGTGCGTGAGCATGCCAGCGGCCCTCGACCGGCAGCTCCTCGATCTTCGCGGTGAGCCACTTCAGGTGCAGCACTTCCCCGAGCGCGTAGTACACCTCCGCGACTCGTCGTACGGGCAGGTTCCGCACGCGCGCGACCTCGATGATGTCCAGCGCGCTCATCAGCGCGTGCAGCGACGAAAGCTGCTCGGCGAGCTTTTCGGGGAACTTCGCCGCGATCCACTGCTGCACCTCGCCGCGCGTCGATTGCCGATCGCCCTCGGACAGGCAACCCGGCAGGCAGTCACGCAGCTCCTTCATCCCGGCGGCGTAGCGATCGACCGCCGCGGCGATGTCGAGCCGATGACCCGGCAGGTTCAGCAGCCAGCGCGTCAGGTGCCGCATGAGGTTCCAGATCTTGAGCAACGCGTCGATCTGCGCGTTGCCGTGGACCTTGCCGTCGAGCGCCTCGATCTCGGACCACAGCTCGCGCGCCGCGAGCACCTCGCGCGCGATCGAGTAGGCCTTCGCGATCTGCCCGGGCGCCTCGCCGGTGTCCTCCTGCATGCGCATCACGAACGTCGCGCCCATGCGGTTGACCATCGAGTTCGTGACCGCGGTCGCGATGATCTCGCGACGCAGGCGGTGCCGCTCCATCGCATCGCGATGCCGCTCCTGCAGCGCTTTCGGGAAGTAGCGCACGAGCTCCCTCGACAGGAACGGATCCTCCGGCACGTCGGAGTCGAGCAGCTGCTGGAACAGCACGATCTTCGAGTACGAGAGCAGGATCGAGAGCTCCGGCCGCGTGAGCCCGATGCCGCGCGCCTTGCGCTCGGCGAACTCGGCGTCGCTCGGCAGGAACTCGAGCTGGCGGTCGAGCAGGCCCTGCCCCTCGAGCGTGCGGATGAAATGCTGCTTCGCGCCGATGCGGCTCACGCTCATGCGCTCCATCACCGAGATCGCCTGGTTCTGGAGGTAGTTGTCGCGCAGCACGAGGAACTCGACCTCGTCGGTCATCGACTCGAGCAGCGTGTTGCGCGCGTCCATCGC
>DATLNY010000093.1:0-11438 GCA_035536495.1 Candidatus Saccharimonadia bacterium
TCGTGCGGGCCCGGCTGCATGTACGTGTTCGTCATGCGTGGCATCGTCAGGTGCGCGAACGACTCGCGACGCCCGTTGCCGGTCGGCGCGACGCCCATGAGGCGCGCGTTGAGCGTGTCCTGCATGTAGCCCTTCAGCACGCCGTTCTCGATCAGCGTCGCGCCTTTCACCGGTCGCGTGACCTTGCCGTTCTCGATGAGATAAGCCTCGCTCGCGCTGAAGACGAACTTGCCGTTCGTGATGTCGACCTGCCCGCCGCCGAAGTTGACGGCGTAGATGCCGCGCTTTACCGAGGCGAGGATCTCGCCGGGATCGTGCGGCCCCGGCCGCATGTACGTGTTCGTCATGCGCGGCATCGTCAGGTGCGCGAAAGACTCGCGCCGCCCGTTGCCGGTCGAGGCGACGCCGGTGAGGCGCGCGTTGAGCGTGTCCTGCATGTAGCCCTTCAGCACGCCGTTCTCGATCAGCGTCGTGACCTGTGTCGGCGTGCCCTCGTCGTCGACCGAGAGCGAGCCGCGCCGCTTCGGCAGCGTGCCGTCGTCGACGACGGTGACGAGCGGCGACGCGACGCGCTCGCCGACGCGACCGCTGAACGCCGAGAGCCCCTTGCGGTTGAAGTCGCCCTCGAGCCCGTGGCCGATCGCCTCGTGCAGCAGCACGCCCGGCCAGCCCGGCCCGAGCACGACCGTCGCGCTGCCGGCCGGCGCGTCGATCGCCTCGAGGTTGACGAGCGCCTGGCGCGCTGCTTCGCGCGCGAACCCGAAGGCGCGATCGGTCGCGAGCAGCTCGCCGTACGAGTAGCGCCCGCCGCCGCCCGCGCTGCCCTGCTCGCGCCGCCCGCCCGACTCGACGATGACCTGCACGTTGAAGCGCACGAGCGGGCGCACGTCGCCCACGAGCGTGCCGTCGCTCGTCGCGATCAGCACCGTGTCGAGCGCGCCCGAGATACTCACCATGACCTGGTGGATGCGCGGATCGAGCGAGCGCGCGTACGCGTCGACCTCGCGCAGCAGCTTGACCTTCGCTTCGCTCCCCAGCGACTCGATCGGATCGATCGGATCGTAAAGCCGATGCGAGCTGCGCGTCGCGAGCGCATGGGCGGGATGCTCGCGCCCGTCGCGCGCGATCGCGCGCGCCGCATGCGAGGCCTCGACGAGCTGCGGCATCGCGATCTCGTCGGTATAGGCGAACCCGGCCTTCTCGCCCGACAGCGCGCGCACGCCGACACCCTGCTCGATCGAATGCGTGCCGTCCTTGACGATGCCGTCCTCGAGCGACCACGACTCGTAGCGCGAATGCTGGAAATACAGATCGGCCCGGTCGATACCACGCCCCATCAGCTGTCCGAACACGCGCTCGAGGTCGCCGGATGCGAGTCCGCCGGGTTCGAGCAGGCGCTTTGCGGCGAGGGTCAGGTATTCGGGCATCGATTCAATCTGCTGGAGAAAAACGGTTCGGTCCGCTGCACCGGAGCGGCGGTCTCCGATTGTAGGGTCGATCCGCGACCGCGCGGCATCGGCACGATTCGCGTCGGCGCGAGCCGCCGCGTCAGCCGCGCGCCCCGCGCCGCTGCTTCTCGATCAACGTGATCTCGGGCTTGTCCCAGCTGCCCTTCACGCGGTATTCGGCGCGCGCGGCCTGTCCGAGCGGCAGCATGTTCGCGACGAGGCCCGCCGCGACGCCCGCCGGCCCGGCCGCGATCGCGCCGACGACGGGCAGCACGCCGCCGACGCGCGGGACGACCCTGATCTTCTGGTCGTAGTCGCGCACGGCGAGCCCGGTGCGGCCCTCGACGCGGATTTCCGCCGCGGGACCCTTGAGCACGACGCCGTCGGTGTACGCGCTGCCGCCGCGCAGCTCGAATGCGCCCTCGATCGAATCGAACGCAAGGCCGGATTTGAAGAAGTCGCTGAAATCGAGCGAGAGCCGGCGCGGCAGCGATTGCACGCTCAGCAGCCCGAAGAAGCGCCCCGCGCCGGGGTTGACGTCGAGCATGCGGCCTTCGCCGACCTTCGCCGAGAGCGTGCCTTCGATCGACGCGAGCGAGAAGCGCGTCGGCGCGCCCGGCCAGCTGCCCGAAAGGCGCGCATAGGTCTGGCCCCCCTCGATCATGCCGGCGAAGCCGAACGCGTCGAGCATGCGGCCGAGGCTCTGCGCGGTGAAATCGATCTCGAAGCGCGAGCGCTCGTCGCTGCCGCGGCGCGTCCACTCGCCGCGCGCGCGCATCTCGAGGTCAGGCGACTTCGTCTCGACCGTATCGAAGCGCAAACCTTCCGAGAACGGCACCGCCTCGATGCGCGCCTCGCCGAGCCGCGCGGCGCCGAGGCGAAAATCCTTCGCCCAGAAATGCACGACCGGCAGCGTCGACGGGTCGAGCGCCGCGAGCGTCGTGCCGGGCAGCGCGTCGGGCACGTGGAGGCGCTCGAACTCGGCCGTGACGCCGATGCCGCTGTCGCCGCGCGGGACGACGACGCGCCCCGCGATCGCCTTGCCCGCGATGACCGCGACGTGTTGCGTCTCGTGCTGGTCGAACGACAGTCGCACGTCGTCGAAGCGACGCCCACCGACCACGAGCGCGCCGAGCTCGAGGTCGGCCTCGATCGGAAGCCCCGACGGCGCCCCGCCGCCGGCGAGCCCGCCCCATCCGGTCAGGTCGAGCTCGGTGACGTTGCCGTGCAATCGCAGGCCGCGTTCGGGCAGCCCCTTCGATTGCGCGTCGCCGAACGCGACGTCGGCCGCGAGCTCGCGCTCGGGGCCGGGCAGCTGCATCGCGACCGTCGCGATGTTTCCGAGGCTCAGATCCAACCGCCCGCCGAGCGCGGGCAGCGTGACGTCGACGCGCACCGGCAGCGCGGTCGCGGCGTCCTTCGACAGCGGCGCCGGCAGCAGCAATGCCGTGCCGACGAGGTTCGAGCGCAAGCTCAGCGTGCGCGGGCCCTCGTCGCGCGGTACCGCGAGGTCGAGCGTCCACTCCGAGCGGCCCGGCATGCGCGAGTGCAGCGGCGCGAGCGCATCGAACTCGGCCATGACGCTACGGATCGGCAGTTCGCCGCGCAGGCTCGCCTCGACGAGCTGCTCCGGCGCGGACGTGTAGGCGCCGACCGCGATCCCGAACAGCACCGGATCGCCGTCGAGCCGCGCTGCGAGGTCGTCCGCCGCGAAGCCGTCGTTGCCGAAGCGCACGGTGCCGGTCGCGTCGGTCAGCGCGACCGCGTATTTCGCGTCGGCGAGGTCGGAATCGGCGAGCCGCACGCGGCCCTCGAGCACCGGCCTCGATGCGGGGTTCTTCAGCTCGTCCGACAACGAGAAAGACACTGCGCCGGTGCCGCCGACACGCAGGCCGATGAGGTGCGTCCCGTGGCTGCGCGCGACCGGCGATGCGCGCAGCAGGCGCAACAGGTCCTCGCCGGTGCCGTGCGCCTCGACGCCGAGCTCGAGCTGCGACTGCTTGAAGTCCGCGATGACCGCGCGGGCGTCGGTGACGATGTTGCCGAGCACCTCGCCCGCGCTGGCGTGGACGTCCATCCCGGCGTCCACGAACGAAATATCGAGCGCCTCGATGCGCGCCACCGGCCACTCGGGGTGATAGGCGAGCGTCATCGCCGCGAACGAGGCCCGCGCCTCGAACCGGCCCTTGCGATTGCGGAACGGCCAGTCGTCGAGGTCCCCGCGCACGATCGCGACGCCCTCGAGCAGCACGCCGGCGACGAGCGCACGATCGAGCCACGCGACGGTCTTCGGCGACATCACGCCGATCGGCCAGAAGCGCTTGCCCGCGACGATGCGCGTACCGGGTTCGAGCGCGACGCGCGCGTCGAGGAACGGGCGGTGGCCCGGGCCGCCGAATTCGAGTGCGACGCTGCCTTGCGCGCCGAAGTCCTCGCCGTCGAGATCGAACCCGCTCGCCTCGACGCGCCAGCCGTCCGCGACGCGGTACGCCGCGAGCGTCGCATGGTGCAGGGTCGCCGCGATCGGCTCGCGGAAGCGCTGCGGATGGTCGAGCACGATCGCCTGCCCGGGATCGGCGACGAGCACGATCGCGGACTCGTCGCCGGTCAGCTCGCCGGCGAGCGTTCCGAACCCCGGTCGCCCGCCGGCCGGCCGCAACGCCAGTGCGTCGACTCGCGCCGCGAGCGACAGCGTGCCGGCGCCGAAGCGCGCGCTCGCACGCCGCAGGGTGCCGCGCGGCTCGTTCTCGTACGCGAACGAACGCAAGGCCGCCGGCGCGCGCGCAGTCAGCGCAAGCAGCGGCGCGACGCGCGCGAGGTCGACCTGCGGCGCGCCGACCTCGTATTCGCGCGACGCGCCCTCGCCGCGCGCGGCGACGCGGAACGCGCTCGACGCGGCGCCGGCGGCGGCGCGATCCTCGACGAAATCGAGCCGCCAGCCGACCGCGTCACGCACGAAGCGTGCAGCGCCGGCGACGTCTCGTGGCGCGTGGCGCGGCTCGATCTCGTGGCCCTCGCCGAACCTGACCGGCGTTGCCCCGCGCAGCACGAGGCCCCGCGTCGCGAACTCCGCGCGCGCGTACGCGATGCGCCCGGACGCGAGCTTGACCCACGCGCGCAGGTCGAGCTCGCCGGCCGCCGGTGCGACGCCGGCGATCGGATACGACGACAGCCAGCTCGCGGTCTCGAGCGCGCGGCCCTCGAGGTAGCAGCGCCCGTTCGCGTCCTGCGGCAGCGCGCCCTTCGCCATCGCGCAGGCGAAACGCAACGGCTGCGCACCGCGCACGGCGCGCAGCACGCCGCCGAGTCGCCGGCCGCCGACCTCCTCGACGAGCCGGGCGTCGAACTGCGCGAATCGGATGTTCGCTCCGGTCGAAAGGTCGGTCAGCGAAAGCCGCGCGTCGCGCAGCGAGAAGCTGCCGAGCTCCGGCAGCGGCAGGCTCGCGCCGTCCGCGCGTGCGCGCGTGTCGCCGAACTGCGTCACGCGCCAGCGGCCCGACGGCTCGCGCACCGCATCGATCGCGACGCCGACGATGCGGAACTCGGTGAAGCTGATGTCGCGCTTGAGCCACGCGTAGAAGTCGAGCGCGAGCTCGGCGCGCTCGATCGCGAACGGGGCGCCCACGCCGAGCCCGACGCGGTGCAGCGTGAACACCGGTCCGGTCGGCTTCCAGTTGCCTTCGACACGCTCGATCGTGACGGCGCGGCCGAGCTGCGCGGCGAGGTACGCGCGCACGCGCTCGGGATGGTTGACGAGCCACGGCAGCAGCAGCCCGGCCGCGCCGATCACGAGCGCCGCCGCGATCACGACGCAGGCGATCCCCGCCTCGATGCCGAGTCGCAGCCGGTGCAGCTTGCGGCGGGTGGGGCTTGGCGTCACAGGGCTGATGGCTGAGGGCCGAGGGCTGAGGGGCGAGGACGGCACGGGCTGACTGAGAGCGCGCGGCGCGACAACGGGGGTAACGAAGGGAAAGTCCTGGATGCAGTATGAGGCGACGGCGTAACAAGCCGCGCTGAACCCCGTCGCGGCTAAGCCCTCAGCCCTCGCTCCTCAGCTCTCGGCCTCGGCCCTCAAAGCAGCACGACGTCGTACTGCTCCTGCGAATACTGCTCCTCGGGCTGGAACCGGATCGTCTTGCCGATGAACGCCTCGAGCTCGGCGACCGCGGCGGATTCCTCCTCGAGGATCTTCGTGACGACGCGCGGCGCCGCGAGCACGAGCAGCTTCGCCGCGTCGAACTGGCGCACGGCGCGCGTGATCTCGCGGAATATCTCGTAGCAGACCGTCTCCGGGGTCTTCATGCTGCCGCGACCCGCGCAGGCCGGGCACGGCTCGCACAACTGGCGCTCGAGGCTCTCGGTCGTACGCTTGCGCGTCATCTCGACGAGGCCGAGCGGCGACATCTCGTAGACCGTGGTCTTCGAATGGTCGCGCGCGAGCGCCTTTTCGAGCGTGCGCAGGATCTGGCGCTTGTGCTCGTCGTCGGTCATGTCGATGAAGTCGATGATGATGATGCCGCCGAGGTTGCGCAGCCGCAGCTGGCGCCCGGCCGCCTGCGCGGCCTCGAGGTTGGTGCGGTAGACCGTCTCCTCGAGGTTGCGCGTGCCGAGGAACGCGCCGGTGTTGACGTCGATCGTCGTCATCGCCTCGGTCTGGTCGATGATGAGGTAGCCGCCGGACTTCAGTGGGACCTCCTTCCTGAGCGCCTTCTGGATCTCGTCCTCGACACCGTAGAGGTCGAAGATCGGCCGCTCGCCCGGGTAATGCTCGATGCGCTCGGCAAGCCCCGGCACGAACTGCCGCGCGAACGCGACCGTGCGCTCGAAGGTCTCGCGCGAATCGATGCGGACCTTCTCGACGCCGGCGCGCATGAGGTCGCGCACCGCGCGCAGCGGCGCGGAAAGATCCTCGTAGATCCGGCCGCACGCGCCGGCCGTGCGGATGCCCTCCTCGACCGATTGCCACGCCTTCGACAGGTACGCGACGTCCTCGCTGAGCGCCTCGCGCGCCTCGCCTTCGGCGTTCGTGCGAATGATGTAGCCGAGCGGCCGGTCGGGGTTCTGCAGCGAGACGATGATCTCCTTCAGCCGCGCGCGCTCCGATTCGTCCTCGATGCGCTGCGAGATGCCGACGGTCTTCGCGTACGGCAGCAGCACGAGGTAGCGCGACGGGATCGACAGGTGCGTCGTGAGCCGCGCGCCCTTCGTCCCGATCGGATCCTTGACGACCTGGACGACGATCTCCTGGCCTTCACGCACGAGCTCGGTGATCGGCGGCGTCGGCAGCGGCGGGTACCCGTTGCCCTCGGCCTCGACCGCCGGCGTGCGCACGATGTCGGACGCATGCAGGAACGCCGCGCGCTCGAGCCCGACCTCGACGAACGCCGCCTGCATCCCGGGCATCACGCGCGAGACCCGGCCCTTGTAGATGTTGCCGTAGTAGCCGCGGCGCGAGGCCCGCTCGAGGTAGACCTCCTGCAGCATGCCGTTTTCGACCAGCGCGACGCGCGTCTCGCGCGGCGTGACGTTGATGAGGATTTCTTCGGACAAGGGGGGGAGCCGTTCGGACGATGCCTTCTTATAACCGCTGCGGCCGATGCGCGGCCAGCGCCGGCGTCACGGTTCCCCCGCGTGACCGCGCTGCGGCTAGAGCCCGAATTCCCGCAACAGGCGCGCGGTCTCGTGCAGCGGCAGCCCCATGACGCCCGAATGGCTGCCGGCGAGGTGCGCGACGAACGCCGCGGCACGGCCCTGGATCGCATACGCGCCGGCCTTGCCGAACGCTTCGCCGGTCGCGACGTATTCGCGGATCAGCTCCGGCGAGAGCTCCGCAAACGACACCTCGGTCGTATTGAGCGCCTCGCGCTCGCGGCTCGCGTCGACGAGGCAGACGGCCGACAGCACGCAATGGGTTCGTCCCGACAGGCGCGCGAGCATGCGCGCTGCGTCGTCGGAATCTCGCGGCTTGCCGAATACCTCGCCGTCGAGCACGACCTCGGTGTCGGCACCGAGCACGACCGCGCCGGGCGTTGCGGCGACCTGCAGCAACCCGGCCCCGGCCTTCCCGCGCGCGACACGCCGCACGTAATCGACCGGCGCCTCGCCGTCGAGCACCGCCTCGACGACGTCGGTGTCGAGCACGCCGAACGCATACCCGAGTTGCTCGAGCAGCTGGCGGCGGCGCGGCGATTGCGAGGCTAGGAACAGCATGCGGCGCTCCGGTGCGTCAGGCGCGATGGTACGGATGGCCTTCGAGCAGCGTCCACGCGCGGTAGAGCTGCTCGATCACGACGAGCCGCACGAGCATGTGCGGCAGCGTCAGCGCCGACAGCGACATGCGCTGCTGCGCCCGCGCGAGCACGTCGGGTGCATGGCCGTCCGGCCCGCCGATGACGAGCGCAACGTCGTGTCCGTCGCGCGCCCAGCGCGCGAGCTCGCGCGAAAGCTCGACCGAGCTGAAAGACTTGCCGCGCTCGTCGAGCGCGACGACATGCGCCTGCCTCGGCAGTGCTGCGAGCACGCGCTCGCCCTCCTCGATGATCGCGCGCGCGGGATCGCGCGACTTCGAGCGCGCGCCGAGCGGCAACTCGACGAGCTCCGGCGCGTACGGCTTCGGCAGGCGCTTCGCGTAATCGGCGTAGCCCTCGCGCACCCATGCGGGTGCCTTTTCGCCGATCGCGACGAGGACGATGCGCATCCCCCTAGGTTAGCGGGACGCGGGTCGCGACCGCGCCCGCGAGCGCAGCAGCCCGTGCGCCCCATCCGGGGCGCGGCTCGCGCGCGCGTCGGCGCGCTCGTCACGCGAGAGCTCAGGCCATCGCGGTATTGGCGGCCGGCATGTCGTCACCGACGGTCCACAGGCGCTCCAGCCCGTAGAACTCGCGGATGCGCGGCAGCATCACGTGCACGACGATGTCGCCGAGGTCGACGAGGACCCATTCGGCCTCGCGCTCGCCCTCGACGCCGATCGGCAGCACGCCGGCGCGCTTGGCGAACTTGACGACTTCGTCGGCGATCGACTTTACGTGGCGGGTCGAGGTGCCGCTCGCGACGACCAGCAGGTCGGTGATCGAGGTCTTGCCGCGAACGTCGATTTCCCTGACGTCCTTCGCTTTCAGGTCCTCGAGCGCATCGAGCACCTGGGTCCGAAGGGTGGCGGTTTCGGCGGGATATTTGACGGGCTTCGAGTCGGATTTCGAAGCGGAGGGAGTGGTACGTGCAGTCCTGACCAAGTGGGCTTGCACCTCGGCGCGGTGTGCGGCGCGGGATTGCGCCGGATTCAGTATAGACCCCGGAAATGGCGCCGGCGCAAGGGCTCGGCGGCGATGGTTGCCGGCGGTACAGGCGCCCGGCGAGCCATCGCGTCGCGTCAGGGCGCGCCGTACAGCTCGAACGCCGCGATGTACCGCTGCACTGCGTCGGGCACGAGCCACCGCGGCTCGCGGCCCGCGGCGACGCCTTCACGCAGGGCGCTGGACGAGATCCCGAGCGGGGTGACCGCGATCCGCAGCAACTTGCCATGCGGGACGCGGCGCAACGGCGCCGCGTCGTCGGCCTCGCGCGCGGCAACGAACTCGCGGAATTCCGGGTCGAGCGCCCGGTCATGGCCCGGGCGGCTGATGACGCCGATGTGCGCCAGCTCGAACAGCTCGTGCCAGCCACGCCACGTCGGCAGCGTTGCGAACGCATCGGCGCCGACCAGCGCGACGATCGGCTCGATCGCGCCGTACTCCGCACGCAGCGCGCGCAGCGTGTCGACCGTGTACGACACGCCGCCGCGCACGACTTCGATCGTGTCGAGCTCGAGCCGATCCTGGCCGACGAGCGCGAGCTTGAGCATTTCGGCGCGCTGCTGCGGATCGGCGACCGGTGGCGCGCGGTGCGGCGGCGTGTGGCACGGCACGAGCCGCACGCGGCAGCCGAGCGCGAACGACGCGTCCCACGCGACGCGGAGGTGCCCGTGGTGGACGGGGTCGTAGGTGCCCCCGAAGATCGCGATCATGCAGACGCCTGTCGCCGTGCGGTCGTCGCGCGCGCGAAGCGCGCATCGGCGATCGCGCCGATGAGGCGCGCGAACTCGCGCCATGCGATCGCCTGCACGAGATCGCTCGAAGGTCGCCGCGCCTCGGCGGCATAGTCGGGCAGCCGTCCCTTGCCGAGCCGCTCGACGCGCACCGCGTCGCCGAGCCGCGCCTCCCAGAACGCCGCGCGCCCGCGCTGCAGCGCGCTGCGGAATCCCGCCTGCCGCGTCGCCCAGACGTGCTCGGCGCGCATTGCCGCGTCGACGCTCTGCCCGCGCTCGACGAGGCGCGCCATGCGCACGACCGCGTTCAACTGGGTCACGAGCCACGACAGCATGCCGGGAATGCTTTCCCCCTCGGCGCGCAGCAGGTCGACCGCGTGCAGCGCGCGCGCGGCGTCGCCGGCGAACGCCGCATCGACGAGCCTGAACAGGTCGAACCGCGCCGTGTCGGCGACGAGCGATTCGAGCGCCTCGCCATCGAGCGCGCGGCCGCCTGCGAGCAGCACGAGCTTGTCGATCTCCTGCGCGGTCGCGAGCAGGTTGCCCTCGGTGCGCTCGATCCGCACGCCGATCGCGTCGGGCGTCAGCGCAAGCCCGCGCGAGCTCGCGCGGCGCTGCGCGAATTCCGGCAGCGCGGAAAGCTTCAGCGGCCACGCGACGACGGTCGTGCCGGCGTCGTGCACCGCGTCGACCCACGCCGTCTCGTGGGACTTCGACCAGCTCATCGCGGTGATCAGCAGGATCGTGTCGGGCGGCGGTGACGCGCAATATTCCTGGATCGCCTCGGAGCCGTCCTTGCCGGGGCGCCCCGTCGGGATGCGCAGGTCGATGACGCGCCGCGAGCCGAACAGCGACAGCGACGAGGCCGCATGCGCAAGCTCATGCCACTCGAACGCGCTCTCGCCCGATTCGAGCACGTCGCGCTCGCTGTAGCCCTGCGCACGCGCCGCCGCGCGCAGCGCATCGGCGGCCTCGAGCACGAGCAGGTGCTCGTCGCCGGCGATGAGGTAGACCGGCGAGAGCTTGCCGGCCGCGATGTGCCGCTCGAACTGGGCGGGGCTCAGCGCCACGCGCGTCGGCCGGCCGGGATCGTCACGGCGACGGCGCGCGCGCCGTCTCTATGCGGCGAAGGAGCTGCTGCACCATCTCGCGGCGCAGCTCCTTGCGCAGCAGCTCTTCTTCCGCCGCGGCGCCGAGTGCCTGCGTCTCGTCGTAGCTGTAGTCGCGCGTCAGCTCGATCGGCGCGAGCGGGATCAGCACGCGGTTCGCTGCGTCGACGATTTCGAGCTCGACGCGGTAGCGCACGAGGTATTCCCGCACGCGCGCGGCATCGCTCACCGACAACGGCTCCGTCGCGATCGCGTCGACCGGGATCCTGACGACCGCGACGCCGGCCGCGTCGTCGACGACCACGGCGCCGGCGCGCTTCAGCGCGGCGGTGAGGTCGCGCTCCAGCGGCCCGTACGGATCGGGCGAGTCGATGCGCAGGCGATCGAGCGCCGGCGGCAACGCGACCTCGTCGCGCAGCTCGAAGCCGCATCCCGTGAGCAGCGCGGCGAGCAACCAGCTGAAGTTTCGCATCGCGATTCCCGTGTTCATGACGCGACGATGTTGACGATCTTGCCCGGCACGACGATGACCTTGCGCACGGTAAGACCCGCGAGGAACTTCTGCACGTTCGCGTCTGCCATCGCGGTGCGCTCGGCGTCGTCCTTCGACGCCGCGACGGGTACCTCGATCTGGCCGCGCAGCTTGCCGTTGACCTGCACCGCGAGCGTCAGCGCGTCGCGCTCGAGCGCGGCGGGGTCGGCCTGCGGGAACGGCAGCGCCTCGAGGAAGGTCTCGGGGTGCCCGAGCGCCTGCCACAGCGCGTGGCTCGCGTGCGGCGTGATCGGGTTCAGCAGCAGCACGATCGCCTCGAGCGCTTCGTGGCGGAGGGCTCGCGCCTGCGGCGAGTCGCCTTCGAG
>DATLNY010000094.1:0-4861 GCA_035536495.1 Candidatus Saccharimonadia bacterium
GGGCGATTCGACGTGATGCGCCGGCACATAGACGAGCTCGCGCGGCGCGTCGGACGGCGGGGCGAGATAGAGCCCCGCGAGCACGCGGCCCCGATGCGCGAGGTACGGACCCGGTGCATCGCGCACGGCCGACAGCCAGGCGCGGTCGACCGCGGCCGAGTCCGCATCGGTGTATGGCGAGTTCAGCGCGAGCCGGATCTTGCCGCTCTCGTAGAGCGGCACGCACGACCACGACCGGTAGTGCGCTTCGAGATCCGCGAGCGTGACGGTCGGCGCGACCTCCCGCGGCAGGCGTACCTCGCCGGTCGCGATCGACACCGCGGCGAGGTCCCACAACGCGACGGTCGGCCACAGCCGCTTGCGCTCCGCACCGAGCGCGGCCTCGACCAGCCACGGGACGATCGCGAGCGCGCCGGCGAGCGCGATCGCCGCGAGCGGCGCGCCGCCGCGCAGCGAGCGGCGCGCGGGGAAAAGCGGGCGGTCCCGCGCGGGGAACAGCAGCGCGACGAACGGCAACGCGGCCGGCCACGCGTTGTGGCGCATCGCGACCGCGAGTGCGAGCCACGCGAGCGCCGCGGTCAGGTCCCGGCGCCGCGCGTGCCGGCGCCACCGCAGGCACGCACCGCACGCGAGCAGCAGCGCCGCCGCCATCGCGACGTCCTTCCAGACGTGCGCGACGATCAGCAGGACCGGCGGCCAAAGGCCGATCGCGGCGAACGCCGCGACGCGCGCGCGCGCGGGCATCGGCATCTCCCAGAGCGTGCGCGCGAGGCCGGTCCAGAAGCCCGCGACGAGCAGCGCGTGCATCGCGCCGCTGCCGGTCACGAGCCGGTCGAGCTGGCGCCATGCGAACGCGAACAACGGCGGGTGGACGTTGTCGTAGCTCCCCGCGAGCGCCTGGCGGTACTGGTGCAGCGAATCGACCGAGGTGTATCCCGGCCAGAACAGCAGCAGCGTCAGCGCCGTGCCCGCGAGCGCCGCGAGCCACGGCGCCAGGTCCCGCAAGCGGGCCTGACCCGCCGTCACGGGCGGTGTTCGCGCGCGAGGTACGCGGTGCTCTGCATCTCGACGAGGCGCGAGCGCGTGCGCTCGAACTCACGCGCGAGGCGCGTGCCGCGGTACAGCGCGTCGATCGGCACCGCAGCGGAGAGCACGAGGTTGACGTTGCGGTCGTAGAACTCGTCGACGAGGTGCACGAAGCGGCGCGCGGGGTCGTCGCTCGCGCCGTCGAACTGCGGCACGTTCGAGACGAGCACGGTGTTGTAGCTCTTCGCGAGCTCGATGTAGTCGGCCACCGCGCGCGGCCCTTCGCAGAGCGCCGCGAACTGGAACCACGCGACGCCGTCGGCGCGCCGCTCGAGCGGGATCGCGCGGCCGTTGACGACGGTCTCGCGCTCGGGGCGCAACGAACCGGGCGCGATGCGCTCGAAGATGCGGGCGAGCTCCGCCTCCGCGGCGGGGCCGGGCGGCGTCACGTAGACCGGCGCCTGCTCGAGGGCGCGGAGCCGGTAGTCGAGCGGGGCGTCGAGCAGCAGCACGTCGCAGTGGCGCTCGATCCACTGGATCGCCGGCACGAACTTCGCGCGCTGCAGACCGTCGCGGTACAGCTCGCGCGGCGGCGTGTTCGAGGTCGTGACGAGCGTCCCGCCCGCGTGGCCGAGGTGGCGCAGCAACTGCGCGAGGATCATCGCGTCGCCGATGTCCGACACGAAGAATTCGTCGAGGCACAGCAGCGGGGTGCGCGCGAACGACGCGGCGACGCGCGCCAGCGGGTCCTCCTCGCCGTGGATCGCCGCGAGCTGTGCGTGCACGCGCCCCATGAAGCGGTGGAAGTGCAGGCGCAGGCGCAGTGGCCCGGGCACGCTGTCGTGCAGCAGGTCGACGAGGAAGGTCTTGCCGCGCCCGACGGCGCCGTGCAGGTAGAGCCCGCGCGCGGGATGCGCAGGTGCACCGCGCAAGCGCTCGAGCAGACCGCGCCGGCGCGGAACGGCGATCTCGCGCGCGATCCGGTCGAGCGCCGGCAGCACCGCGCGTTGCGCCGCATCGTCCTGCCAGGCACCCCGCGCGACGCCGTCGGCGTAGCGCGCGCTCGGCGTCGCGTCGTGCGCGAGGCTCACGCGGGAAGCGGCAGTTGCTCGCGCACGCCGTTCTTGACGACGCCGCGCAGGTCCATCAGCTTGCCGTGGAAGAAATGCGAGGTGGCCGGCATGCGCACGAGCTTCGGCGCCGTGCCCTGCGGCATCGAGGCGACCCATCCGTATACCGCGTCGGGCTTCACGACCTCGTCGACTTCGCCGATCACGACGAGCCACGGACACGGCGGTGGCGCGAGCTCGCGAAAGCCGTAGCGGTCGACCGGCGGCGCGACGAGCACGAGCTGGCGCACCGGCACGTGCGCCGCGGCGCGCAGCGCGACGTAGGCGCCGAACGAGAATCCCGCGAGCACGAGCGCATGGCCCGGCCGGACCCGCTCGAGCCAGCCCGCGAGCGCGACGACGTCGCGCGTTTCGCCCTCGCCTTCGTCGTGCGTGCCCTCGGAGGCGCCGACGCCGCGGAAATTGAACTTGAGCGTCGCGAGCCCGAGCTCGCGCAGCGCGCGCTCGACCATCGAGACGACCTTGTTCTGCATCGTGCCGCCGTGCAGCGGGTGCGGATGGCAGATCAGCGCGACGGCGTTGCGCGCGTCTGCGGGCGCGGGGACGTGCGTCGCGACCTCGATCGCGCCGGCGGGGCCCGGCAGGACGAAGCGCGACGGCTCGGCGGGAAATTCATTCGGCGCGCTCATCGACGCGCCATGATATCGGCTCGCGGGCACGAACCCGCGCAGCGCCGGACGCGATTCGATGAACCACCTCGCACACGCGGTACTGGCTGGTGACGAGCCCGGCATGATCGTCGGCAGCCTGCTCGGCGACTTCTGGCGCGGGGCGCTCGACCCCGCGTGGCCCGAGCCGCTCGGCCGCGGCGTGCGCCTGCACCGGCGGACCGACGTCGTCACCGACTCGCACGCGGCGGTCGTCGCGGCGCGCGCGCGGTTCGAGCCGCCGCTGCGGCGCTACGCCGGCATCCTGCTCGACGTCTGGTTCGACCACGTGCTCGCGCGCGACTACGAGCGCTTTGCCGGCGAGCCGCTCGCGCCGCGGCTCGCGCGCGTCTATGCAGCGCTCGCCGACGTGCCGGCGTCGGCGCCCGCGTCGTACGCGTTGTTCGCCGAGCGCACGCGCCGGCACGACACCCTCGGCCGCTATGAGGATCCGGAATTCGTCGAGTCGGTGTTCGAGCTGATCGGCGCGCGGCTCGCGCACGCAAACCCCGTCGCGCACGCGTATGCCGCGGTCGCGGCGCTCGACGCGCCGATCACGCGCGCGTTCCAATCCCTTTGGCCCGACCTGATCGCACTCGCGCGAACGATGCAGCGAGGGCCCATCGCGGCAACTCCGGCGCACACGAACGCCCCTCTCCCCCCGGGAGAGGGGTTGGGGTGAGGGTGGGGATTCGGGTGAGGGTTCGGGTCGCGCGAGGGTAACTCGCGTCAGGGGGCGGATTCGCTCGCGCAGACGCGCGTGTCGGCCGCGCCGTAGGCGCGCGCCTCGGCGAGCAGCCACTCGCGGAACGCGCGCAGGCCGGCGTGCTCCTCGGAGCGCGGCGGATAGACGAGCCAGTGCGAGAAATCCGCCCGCATGCAGTTCGCGGTCAGCAGCACGAGCTTGCCGGCATCGAGCAGCGGGCGCGCGAGCGTCAGCGGCGCGAGCGCGACGCCGAGGCCTTCAGCGGCGGCCTTGAGCAGCGCTTCGGAGTCGCTGAACGTTGCGACGTAGCGCTTCGGCGGCGTGCCGCCGAAGGTCTTGAACCATGCCTGCCAGCGATCGCTCGGCGCACCGAGCAGCGGCACGTCGGGCAGCGTGTCGCAGATGTCGACGCCGTGCGCGGCGACGAAGCCCGCGCTCGCGACCGGTGCGATCCATTCGTCGAACAGCGGGTCCGCGCGCAGCCCCGGCCACTCGCCGCGTCCGAAGCGCAGCGCCGCGTCGATCGGCTCGCGCTCGAAATCGATGAGCTGCGCGCTCGACTGGATGTTGAGCTCGACCTCGGGATGCAGCGCGACGAAGCGCGGCAACCGCGGCACGAGCCAGCCGCCGGCGATGCGCGGCATCGCGCTGATCGTCAGCTGCTCGTCGCCGCTTGCCTTGAGCTTGCGCAGCGCGTGCTCGACCGTGTCGAACGCAGGCCCGACCTGGTCGAACAGCTGCTGGCCGTACGCGGTCAGCGAAAGCCCGCGCGGGCCGCGCTCGAAGAGTTTACGGCCGACGCGATCCTCGAGCCCGCGCATCTGGTGCGAGAGCGCGCTGACGGTGAGGTTCATGCGCTCGGCGGCACGCGACAGGTTTTTCGCGCGCGCGGCGGCGACGAAGCCCTGCAGGGCCTGCAGCGGTACCCGGCTCATGTTGAGTATTCCTCCACGCCGCGTTGCCAAATGCTCGCTTCCGAGGCGCTTAGCATCGGCGTACCTTGCGCCTCAGTCAAGACGCGGGTGCTGGATACGGCCCGCACCACGAACCGGAGTACGCCATGAACCAAGCCCTCGGTCTGATGTTCCTGCAAGGCTACGTTGCAACCCCGCGCGCGCTCGCGACCGTCGCTCCCGACCTGGTCGACCGCATCGCCGACGCGCGCGAGGCGTCGCGTGCATCCCCGGCGCCAGCGCCGGCGCCGACGCCGTCGTTCCGCAGCGACGCGTTGGCGGCCTGACGCACAACGACGCTCCCCCCGCGAACGAAAACGCCGCCCGAAGGCGGCGTTGGCGCGACGCGAGGGGCGCATCGCCTACTCGAGGTTGTCGACCATCCATTGCACCGCCGCG
>DATLNY010000095.1:0-8401 GCA_035536495.1 Candidatus Saccharimonadia bacterium
CGCGACCGTTTGCCGTTTCTTGCGACGCGGCCGAAGGATCGGCCGCAGCGACGCAACGGACCCGCGCACGCCGGGAGGCGTCCGTTCCCCCACCCCGCGCGTCGTTTCGTTTCACGCGTCGGGGCTGCAGCCCTTCCCGTCCCCCTGTCGGGAAAGGCTCAGCCCCGGCGCACCTTCGAGCCGCGCGCAACGACTGCGACGGCATCGGGTTCTCGCAGCGGCTTCCAGAATCACTGTGGGAGGGGCGAAAGCCCCGACAGCCCGGTCGCGAAACGACGGCGCCCGCGCCCGTTATCGCGCGCGTGCGTGCGAGATTCGACCGGCGCGGGACAGCAGACCTCACGGGCCTCGGCGACGCGCGAAATTGCGTCCCCTGGCGGGGCGAGTAGAGTCGACCGGGGCGTCACAGGGGGGAATCCATGAACTATTCGGACGCCGGCGCTCGACGCCGGCTCGCAGTCTTGCTCGCACCGTTGTTCGCGATCGTCGCGGGCACCGCGCACGCGACGGCCGACACCGCAAAGGGCTTCCTCTCGCTGCAGTTGCAGGGCCGCGCGTTCACCGCCGCCGGACCGCTCGTCGGCGCGACGGTCACCGGCTTCGGTGGTGTTCCATCGGCACCGGTGCTCACGAACGCGACGGGCGATTTCACCGTCACGGTCAACTTTTCCAGCACGACCTCGCTCGCGCGGCTGTCGGTGCGCGGCGCCGGCGCGCAATCGCAGGTCGAGCTCGTCTCGATCCCCGGTCCCCATTCGGCGCTCGCCGCGGCCGCCGGCGATACCACGCTCGACCGCACCGAGGATCCGTACGTCGACCTCACGCCGCACACGACGGGCGTGAACCTCGCGATGCGCGCGATCGATCCGATGGCCGACGAGGCCGGCTGGCAGCGCGCGCGGCGCAGCTTCGCGGCCGAGGATTCGGCCCAGCGCACCTACATCGTCGGCGCGCTCGCCGACGGCCTCGTGCCGCTGCCCGCGGGGGCGACGACGTCGCTCGAAGGCGCCGCGACGCTAGCGAGCGCGCAGGCGACGCAGGACCTGATGTTCGGCCCGAGCGGCGGTCCCTGCCTGACCACGCCGATCTGCAACATGGTTGCGCAGTTGAGCGCGCCGCCGGCGCTACCGGCGAAGACGGCATTCAACGACGAGTACCGCGCGTACTTTCCGTTCCGGTCCGAAAACGACCAGCTCGCGGCCCTGACGCTTGCGACCGGCGGCACCGGCGGCGTCGTCACGGCGCAGCAGCGCACGCCGATCGTCTGGCTCGCGATCGGCGACTACCTGCGCGTGCATCGCGCCGACGACGGTCCGATGGCGAGCTTCACGGCCTTCACCTCGCCGCCGTGCAGCGGCGACCCGGACGTGCGCACGGTATTCGATACGGTGGCCTATCGCGTGCGCCAGATCGCGGGTCCCGGCGGCAGCGTGCTGCTGCAGTACGGCGAGGAGGTCCGCACGACGTACCCCGACACACCGGCGTGCACGACGACGACGACCACGACGGACCCCACGCGCTACGTCCGCACTGCGGGCGCCAGCCAGGTGCCGGTGCCGATCGCCGACCCGACCGGCAAGACCGTCGTGCTGCCGGTGTGCGAAACGGCCTGCGCGGCGGCGCCCGTGAACGGCTTCGTGGTCAATCGCGTCATGGAGCCGCACCGCTTCGACACCGGCGGGGTCGGCGCGCAGCTGCGACTCGGCCGCAGCTTCACGTGGGCGCTCGTCGGCGGGCGGCTCACGATCAACTACGCGGACGGGCACAGCGCGAGCGTGACCCAGGTCAGCGACGAGCGCCCCGGCGTGGGCACCGCAGTGGCGCGCTACATCGATGCCACCGGCGTGCATCTGCTCGCCACCGGCCCGATCGTCGCGAAGGATCCCGCCGCGTCGTTCGGCACCGACATGGAATCAGCCGCCGGAATCTACGAATCGAGGATCAACCGGCAGATCCCGTTCGCCAGCATCAATTCGAGCAGTGAAACGCGCACGGTATTCGGCTTCGTATTCACCCCCGACGGATTCGGCAAGCGCATCGACACCTTCGGTTTCTACCGCTGGACCCTCGACGCGCCCGACCGCATCCAGCACGACAGTTTTTTCAATGCGACATACACGACGATGCGGCAGCGGCGCTTCTGGGAATTGATCCACGTCGACGGCGACCAGCTGCTGGTACTCGAAAACCTCTTCCTGGGTCCGTCGTTTCCAGCAGCGCCCGCACCGACGCACCGCCTGTTCGTCTACCTGCGCAGCGACATCGCCCCGGCGGCCAGCGCCCCCGAGCCTCCGGCGCCGCTCGCGACGCCCGGCGACGCCGGCGATGCCGCAGGCACTGCCGTTGCGAGCAGCGGCGAGTTCGTCGTCATCGGCGCGCCGAACGCGGCAGTCGGCGGCGTCGACGCCGGTGCGGTCTACGTCTACCGCAACCCGTTGGCGGCGAGGCCCGAGGCCGGCAAGGACGTGCGCACGCATTACGAGATGAAGGACCTCACGCTCGTTGCAACGCTGATCCCGCCGGCGCCGACGATCGGCGACAAGTGGGGCGCGAGCGTGACGATTTCGCCCGATGGCACGAGCATCGCAATCGGCTCGCCGGGCATGGCGAGCACCGGCGCGGTCGCGCTGTTCGCGATGCCGACCGGCGGATGGACCAACGGGCTCACGCCGGGCCAGATGCTGACGCCGCCGGCGATTCCCGGCGTCGTCGTCGATGACTTCGGCGCTGCGATCGCGATGACCCCGCAGGGCACGCTCGCCGTCGGCGCGCCGGGCTCGAGTGTCGGCGCCACGACCGGAGCGGGAATTGCGTCGGTGTACACGCCGAACGGCAGCGGCTTCAACGCGCCACAGCAGATCATGCCGGGCACCGCGCAATCGGGCGCTGCGTTCGGAACCTCGGTCGCCGCGAGCGACGCGCTGCTCGCGATCGGCGCACCGAACCAGGACGACGCCGCCGGCAACCGCGACAGCGGCGCGGTCCACGCGTACATGGCACCGGCGCCGGGTTCGAACTTCAATTTCGCAGCGACGCTGTCACTGCCGGGCCTCGACTCGATCGGCAACAAGTTCGGCACCGGCGTCGCGGTCGACGGCACGACGCTCGTGATCGGCGCGCCGTTCGCGGACACCGGTCGCGGCAACGACACGGGCAGCGCGTACGTCTACGAAGGCACGGGCGGATTGCTGCCGGCCACACCGACGACGCAATTGCTGCCGCAGGGCGTCGAGGGCGACGGCAGCGGGCACAGTGTCGCGACGCTCGACGGCGTCGTCGTGCTCGGCGCGCCGTTCGCGACGCGCGGCGGTCGGCTCGCGTCCGGCGCTGCATTCGTGTTTCGCCGGCCCGGTGCGAGCTGGAGCGAGGAGGTCGAGCTCACCTCCGAACGCGAGCTCGGCCCCGCCCAGACGCAGGCCAACCAGCGCTTCGGCTCGTCGCTCGCCGTATCGAAGGACCTGCTCGTGACCGGCTCCCCGAACCGCGACCGCGGCGCCAACACCGACCAGGGCGAAACCGACGCCTTCGCCCTCGACCGCATCTTCGGCGCCAGTTTCGAATAGCGCCAGCACGGGGCGCGCGGTCTCCGTCGTTGGCGGCGACGAACCGCGCATCGACACCGATCGCGTCCACGTCGCGCAGCATGCGGGGAGCGCGCTCGGCGCGAACGCCTATTCGAAGCTGGAGGCGAAGATCGGGTCGGGCCGACCGCCGCCCACTACGGCCCCGGCACCGGGATAAAGATAGAGCGCGCCAGCGATGTCGTCGGCGCGCAACGATGCGCCGCGGCCGTCGCCGTGCGCGTACGTGCGCATCACGGCGTCGTCGAGCAGCGGATTCGTCGCGCAAGGTGGGCTCTCGGAATCACCGCACGCATGCGCGAGGCCGAGCGTGTGGCCGATTTCGTGCGCGAGAACCTCGGCGCCGTCGGCGCCGCCATGCCCGTCGAATTCGCAGCCCGCGCCGTTCTGCACGATCACGAAGCCTTCGACGATCGTCCAGAAGTTCGCGCCTGCGTGCGCGTGCAAGCCCGACACGAACGGTCCGCCGTACGCGAGCGTGCCACCGCTCCTGCAGTCGTACGCGCCCGGGATGTCGTTGTCTGGATCGTTCCAGACCACCGCGCTGACGTTGTCGCGCGACTGCGTCGCCGTGCCGTCGCCGGTATCGCTCGCAATGAGGCCGGCAAAAGCCAGGCGGATGTTGCTCGTCGGGTCATTCGTCCACGCCGCAACCGCCTGCTGGAGCTGCGCGTATTCGTCGGTGACCATCTCGGGCTGCCCCTGCACGGTCGCGAACCAGTTCTCGTTCAGGCCCTGGTCGAACTTGCGCCAGCGTGTCGGCGTCTCGACACCGTTGTACGGAATCGTCAGTGGCGTGAACTTCGGGCGGTCCTCGAGCGAAAGCTCGACGAGGTAATCCTGCGGACGAACCTCGCCGCGCGAGGCGGCAACGAGCCACGCGATGAACCGCGCCCCGTGGCGCGGGTTGCCGAACTCCGCGTTCGCGGCGTGATCGACCGATCGGCCCCGATGCAGGTCGCGCACGAAGTACGCGTTGCCCTGAACCGTGACTTCGCGGAACACGCCGAGCATCAGCTGCACCGGCCGATAGGTTCCCTTCGACAGCGGCTCGGCGAAGAGGAGCAGCGTTTCGCCCGGCTCGTATTGCGGGATGCCGGGCACGCGCAAGCCGGGCACGCCCGCAGGCGAGCCTGGCAGGCTCAGCAGGACATTCGCCGGGACCGCGCCCTTCGCGACCCGCGACACCGCGAGCTCGTAGCGCGTCTCCATGACGAGCCCATCCGCATTCGAGCCGGACGGAATGCGTCGCACGATGCGCGCGACGAACACGGTGGGCGACTGCGCGAGCAGCGTGTCGTCCCGCATCATCCGGTACGAGTAGGCCGCGACCGGCGGGACGACGGCGACGAGCGCGATCGCGATCGCGACCAGCGCGCGCGCGATGCACGAAGCGTTACACCATGCCTGCAGGTATGCGCGGGGAGCCATGGGCTCGGGCAGTGCAAGCCGCCTGCCGCACTGGCGCCGAGCATGAACGGGGGCGCACAGCCGCCGAGTCGCGTTCGAGCCGGAGCCCCGTTGCCCGTCAGGGCTCCCCGGCGCGCCGCGCCTCGAACGGCGCCGGCCGCGCGAGCCCGTACCCCTGCACGTAATCGACGCCGAGCCGACGCAGCTCTTCGAGGATGCCGGCATCCTCGACATGCTCCGCCACCGTGCAAAGCCCGAGCAGGTGCCCGATCTCGTTGATCGACTTCACCATCGCGCGATCGACCGGATCGCTCGCGATCTCGCGCACGAAGCTGCCGTCGATCTTGAGGTAATCGACCGGCAGGTGCTTCAAGTACGTGAACGACGACATGCCGCTGCCGAAGTCGTCGAGCGCAAAGCGGCAACCCAGCCGCTTGACCTCGTCGATCAGCTTCACCGCGCCGGCCAGGTTCGCGATCGCAGCGGTCTCGGTGATCTCGAAACAGATTCCCGCGGGGTCGATGCCGGTCAGCGCGAACTGCTCCGCGATGAACGCGGGCAATGCCGCGTCGGCGAGCGAAGTCGCCGAAAGGTTGATCGTGTGGCACTCGCAGGCGCCGCCCGTGTCGCGCTTCGCAATCCGGGCGAACACGTTGCGGATGACCCAGCGGTCGATCGTCGGCATCAGGTTGTAGCGCTCGGCCGCCGGAATGAACGCCATCGGCGGCACCAGCCCGCCGGCGTCGTCCTGCATCCTGAGCAGGATCTCGAAGTGCGTCGGCTGCCGGTCCGGCTCCGGCACGGAGAAGATCGGCTGCGCGTGCAGCACGAACCGATCGTGCTCGAGCGCGCGGTGGATCAGCTGCACCCACTCCATTTCGCCATGGCGCCGCGCGAGCGCCACGTCGCCGGGGCGGTAGCTGTGGATCCTGTTGCGGCCCTCGTCCTTCGCGACGTAGCACGCCTCGTCGGCCTTGCTCAGGATCTCGGCGAGCGTCAGCGCGTGGTCGCAGAAATGTACGTGCCCGATGCTGACGGTGGTCGGGATGACGTTTCCGTCCCAGACGAACGCAAAGTCCGATACCGCGACGCGCAGCTTCTCGGCGATGTGCAGCGCGGGCCCGGCTTCGCAGTTGTCGAGCAGCACGCCGAACTCGTCGCCGCCGAGACGCGCGATCGTGTCGCTGCCTCGCGTGCTGAGCGACAGCAGCGTCGCGAGCTGCTTCAGCAGCTCGTCGCCGGCGACATGCCCGCAGGTGTCGTTGACGACCTTGAACTGGTCGAGGTCGAGGTAGAGCAGCGAATAGTGCTGCTGGTGCTCGGCCGCCTGGTCGAGCGCCACGCGCAGCCGCCGGTCGAACTCCGCACGGTTCATCAGGCCCGTGAGCGAATCGTGGCTCGCCTGATGCGAGATCCGCGCGGTGAGCTCGCGCGCGAGGCTGACATCGCGGAATGCGACGACCTTGCCCGCAGGCTGGCCGTTGCGCGGCGGCAGCCCGGCGACCGAGCCTTCGACCGAGAACCGCTCGCCGGTGCGACGCTGCAGCATCGCCGTGCCCGGCAACATCGCGGGCATGCCCTCGCGCGCATTGGCGAGCGCGTCGATGTCGATCGGCAAGCCTGCGCCTTCATCGAGCAGCCGCAGCACCTCGGCGTGCGGACGTCCGAGCGCCGCGACATGATCGAACCCGGTCAGCCGCTCGGCCATCGGGTTGAGATACGCAATGCGCCCTGCGCCGTCGGTCGCGACGACCCCGTCGCCGATCGATCGCAGCGTCGCCTGCGCGCGTTCCTTCTCGGCCTTGAGCGCCGCCTCGGCCTGCTTGCGCTGCGTGATGTCGCGGATGAAACCGACGAAGTAGCACTGCTTTTGCAGCACCACTTCGGAGAAGGCAATCTCGATCGCCACTTCGTGCCCGGCGGCGTGCAAACCGACCGCTTCGGTGGCACGCCAGTCGATCCTCTTGACGCCGGTGTCGAGGTAACGCTTCAGGCCGTGATCGTGCGCCCGGCGCAACGCCGGGGGCTGCAGTTTCGAAAGCGGTTGGCCCACGACGTCGGATGGCGCATGTCCGAAAATCCGCTCCGTGCTCGAGTTCGCATAGCGGATCACGCTGTCGACGTCGAGGATCAGCACCGCATCGGTCGTCGTTTCCCACAGCGAGCGGTAGAGGCTCTCGGCCTGGGCTTGCGCCTCGCTGGCCTTTTCGAGCATGCGCGTGCGCGCCTGCACGCGATCCTCGAGCGCACCGGTCGCGGCCAGCAGCTCGCGCCGCGCGTGCTGGAGCTCGGCGAGGTTCGCGCGCAACTCGAGCCGCGTCACGACCTGGTGTGCGAGCACGCCCATCGCGAAGCGCTGTTCCGCGGTCAAGGTGCGCGGGACGCGGTCCATGACCGTCAGCGTTCCGACCGCAAGCCCGTCTCGTGACAGCAACGGGAAGCCTGCGTAGAAACGCAGGTGCGGCGGCCCGAGGACGAGCTCGTTGTCGGCGAACAGCGGGTCGAGCTTCGCGTCGGGCACGATCAGCGGATCGCGCCCGAGGATCGTGTGCGCGCAGAACGCGACGTTGCGCGGCGTCTCGTCGATGTCGAGCCCGAGCTTCGCCTTGAACCACTGGCGGTCCTCGTCGACCAGCGTGATCGTCGCGATCGGCGTCGCACAGATCACCGCCGCGAGGCGCACGATCTCGTCGAACTCGACCTCGGGCGCCGTGTCGACGACGTCGTACCGGACCAGCGCCGCAAGGCGCGACTCCTCTTCGGTCACCGAGCTCGCGTTGTCTTCCAAGGTCAAGGTCCCCGATGCTCCCCGGCCCTAGTTTGCCCGACACGCCTCGCCGTCGGGGCTCTCGCCCCTCCCACAGCGAGTCTTCCCGCCCCCCGCGAAAATCGAGCCGCGGCCCTCCAGAGCCACTGTAGGAGGGGCCTCAGCCCCGACCGCCTTTCGCAAAGCTGCCCACTATTCGAAGCCATCCGCAAACAAGGCATCCGGCCGAACGACTGCTTCGCGCGCCACCCAGAACCCACCCGCGAGCCGATAACCGTTCGCACCCGTCATCGTCACACCCGCGTCGGCCTGACCGATCGTGCCCTGCAGCACGACGCCATTCGCACCCGTCATCCGCGCACCGCCCGCATCGATCGTCTGCCGCCGCACGACGTATCCGCCGCCGGACTGCGCAACCACCGCCACGCTCGCAAGCAGCACGCCGACCAGCGTCACCCCACGCGCCGACGCCAAGTGCGCGCGCGCACTCATCGCCGCGCGTCCGCCGCCCGCAGCGACGCCTCGATCTCCACGAGCCGCGCCGCCAGCGCCGCCTGCTCGCGCGCAAGCCGCGTATTCGCTTCCGCCAGCTGCGCGTTCGACGCCTCGAGCGCCACGACTTCGGCCTCGAGCTTCGCGTTGA
>DATLNY010000096.1:0-3224 GCA_035536495.1 Candidatus Saccharimonadia bacterium
GGCACGATGTAGTCGATGTACCGGTACCCGCCCATCTCGCCGATGCGCCCGCCGACGAGGTTGCCGAAGATCACGAAGTAGAGCGTCATCGTGATCGCCGGCGGCACCAGCGTCTGGCCCCAGATCCGGATGATCCGGTGGATCTCGCGGCGCAGGATCGTCCACAGCGCGACGAGCCGGACGTCGGTCACGCGGCGTCCTTGTTGGTCTCGACGAGGCGCACGAAGAGCTCCTCGAGCCGGTTCGCCTTGTTGCGCATCGAGGTCACGGTAATGCCGTGCGCGGTCAGCGCCGCGAACACGGAGTTGAGGTCGTGCGTGCGCGACATCTCGGCTTCGAGCGTGTTCGCGTCGATGCGCGAGAGCCTGACGCCCGGCACCTCGGGCAGCGGCGCATCGGATTCACCGACGTCGAGCACGAAGCCCTCGACGTCGAGCTTGCCGATGAGCTTGCGCATCGTCGTGTGCTCGATGATGCGGCCGCGGTCGATGATCGCGATCGTGCGGCAAAGCCTTTCGGCTTCCTCGAGGTAGTGGGTCGTCAGGATCACGGTCGTGCCGGCGCGGTTGATGTCCTCGAGGTACTTCCACATCGCGCGGCGGATCTCGATGTCGACGCCGGCGGTCGGTTCGTCGAGGATCAAGAGGCGCGGCTCGTGCACCATCGCGCGCGCGATCATGAGGCGTCGCTTCATGCCGCCCGAGAGCGTGCGCGCCGGCACGAATGCCTTGTCCCAGAGCTGCAGCGTGCGCAGGTCGCGCTCGGCGCGCTCGGATGCGACGCGGCGCGGCAGGCCGTAGAAGCCGGCCTGGTTCACGACGATGTCGAACGCTTTCTCGACCTGGTTGAAGTTGAGCTCCTGCGGCCCGAGCCCGACGTGCGCGAGCGCGCGCTCGCGCGCGGCATGCAGGTCGTCGCCGAACACCGTGACGCGGCCGCCGCTCGGGTTGACGAGCGAGGACACGATGCCGATCAGTGTCGACTTGCCGGCGCCGTTCGGGCCGAGCAACGCGAAGAAGTCGCCGGGCTCGACTGCGAGCGTGACGCCCTTCAGCGCCTCGACCCCGGTCGCGTAGGTTTTCTTCAGCTCGACGACGTCGAGCGCGGGGACGATCATGGTGTCGTGCGGCGCGGGGGGCCGTTAGTATAGCGGCCCGCTTTCCCCGCCCTGCCCCCGTGTCCGAACACTTTCCGCTGCGACTGACGCGCAGCCACATGCTCGCCCCCGAGGTCCGCCACATGGCGTTCGTGCGCGCGGACGGGCGGCCGCTCGCGTTCGTCCCGGGCCAGTTCGTGCAGATTCACCTCGAGCGCGACGGCAAGGCGTTGCGGCGCAGTTATTCGATCGCGACGTACGCGGGCGATCCCGCGAACCCCGGCGGCGAGATCGAGATGGCGGTGTCGTACGTCGCCGGCGGCGCGGCGACGGCGCTGCTTTCGGGCCTCGAAGCCGGCGAGGAAATCGACGCGAGTGGCCCGTACGGGCGCTTCTGCCTGCACGGCGACGATGCGAACCGGCGCTACCTGCTCGTCGCGACCGGGACCGGCGTCACGCCGTACCGCGCGATGCTGCCGCTTTTCCGCCGCCTGATTCCCGAGCGCGGCATCAAGGTGGAGCTGATGTTCGGCGCGCGCAGCCCCACCGAGCTGCTCTACGGCGACGAGTTCGCGCGCTTCGCCGACGAAGTGCCGGGATTCCGCTTCCATGCGTGCTTCTCGCGCGCGGGCCGCCCGGTGCCGCGCGCGGACGATCATTCGGGTTACGTGCAGAGCGTGCTGCCGTCGCTTGCACCCGATCCGGTCCATGACATCGCGTACCTGTGCGGCAATCCCGACATGGTCGACGCGTGCTTCGCGCAGCTCAAGGAGGCGGGCCTGCCGATTCCGCACGTCCGCCGCGAGAAATACATTTCCCCGCCGGATCCGAAGGCGCGCGCGGCCGCGATCGCGCCGACCGCCTGATCACGCGGCCGGGATGACAGGCGTCACTGGCCTGCGCGTGCTGGGCTTCCTACGATGCGTTCGTACTGCCAGGAGTTTTGCCGTGCACCGATCGACCGGATTGTTCGCGGGTGCCGCGCTCGCAGCCTGCATGCTCGTTGCAGCGCCTGACGCCGCCGCGCGCAAGCTCGGCACGCTCGAGTTCGAGCCGTGCTCGTTGGCGCCCGAAGGCCTCGCGCTGACGGTCGCCGCGCAATGCGCGACGCTGTCGGTGCCGCAGGATCGCAAGGCACCCGACGGTCGCCGGATCGAGCTTGCGATCGCGTGGATCCCGAACGACGAGGGCAAGGTCGCCGACGACCCCGTGTTCATGCTCGCGGGCGGGCCCGGCCAGGCCGCGCGCGACAGCTATCCGCTGCTGCACGGAGCGTTCGCCGAGATCCGCCGCACGCGCCACGTCATCCTCGTCGACCAGCGCGGCACCGGCGGCTCGAACCGGTTGTCGTGCAAGGATCCGCGCGGCGACAACGCGTTCAGCGGCGACGACGCGCTGGACGTCACGGCGAGCGTTGCGTTCGCGAAGACGTGCCTTTCGCAGTTCGACGCCGACGTGCGCCATTACACGACGACCGACGCGGTCGCCGACCTCGACGACGTGCGCGAGGCGATCGGTGCCGAAGCGATCGACCTCGTCGGCATTTCCTACGGCACGCGCGTCGCGCAGCAGTACGCGAGGCGCCACCCCGACCGCACCCGCAGCGTCGTGCTCGACGGGGTCGTCCCGAACACGCTCGTGCTCGGCGCCGAGCACGCGAAGAACCTCGAAGCCGCGCTCGACGCGCACTTCGCGCGCTGCACGGCCGAGCCGAAGTGCGTCGAGCGCTTCGGCTCGCCGCGCGCGAACCTCGATGCGCTGCTCGCGAAGGCGCGCGCCGAGCCGCAGCTCGTGCGCTACCGCGACCCGCAGTCGAACGCACCGCGCGAGGACCGCTTCGACGCGGCCACGCTCGCCGCGGTCGTGCGCCTCTACGCGTACGCGCCCACTACCGGCGCGCTGCTGCCGCTCGCGCTGCACGAGGCCGCGCAAGGCCGTCCCGAGGAGCTGCTCGCGCAGGCACGCATGCTGACGAGCCTCGTCGGCGAGTCGATCATGCACGGCATGCAGCTCTCGGTGATCTGCAGCGAGGACGCGTCGCGCCTCGGCGCGGACGCAGCCGACGCCGCGACGACGCTCGGCACCGTGCTCGTCGATCTCCTGCTCGCGCAGTGCGCGGTCTGGCCGC
>DATLNY010000097.1:0-3752 GCA_035536495.1 Candidatus Saccharimonadia bacterium
CGCACGCACGACGGCGTCGACGTCACGGCCGCGGGCGGCACCGAGCGCTACGACGAGGTCGTGTTCGCGTGCCACGCCGACGAGGCGCTCGCGCTGCTCGACGATCCGTCCACCGGCGAGCGCGAAGTGCTCGGCGCGTTCCGCTACCAGGCCAACGACACGGTGCTGCACACCGACGCGTCGCAGCTACCGCGCGACCGGCGCGCCTGGGCCGCGTGGAACGCGCTCGTGCCGCGCGATCCGGCCGACGTGTGCACCGTCAGCTACTGCATGAACCTGCTGCAGTCGATCGAGTCGCCCGAGCCGTTCGTCGTGACGCTCAACCGCACCGCCGCGATCGATCCCGAGCGCATCCTCCGTCGCATCGCGTATCGGCATCCCGTGTTCGACTCGGCCGCGGTCGCGGCCCAGCATCGCCGCGAGGAGCTCAACGGGACGAACCGGACGTGGTACACCGGCGCCTGGTGGCGTTACGGGTTCCACGAGGACGGCATGCGCACGGCGGTCGAGGTCGCGAACAGGCTCGGTGTCCCATGGCCGTGAACGCGCGCGAGGCGATGCCGCCGCCACCGCACGCGCACGCTGCCGCGCCCGCGGAGCTGCGTGCCGAGGCCGCGCCGCTCGAATCGGCGATCTACGAAGGCTGGGTGCGCCACCGGCGCCACGCGCCGCATCCGCACGCGTTCCGGTACCGCACGTGCCTGCTCTACCTCGATCTCGCCGAGCTCGACCGGGTGTTCCGCGGGCGCCTGCTTTGGTCGGTCGGCAGGCGCAACGTCGCGGAGTTCCGCCGCAGCGATTACCTCGGCGATGCGCGCGTGCCGCTCGACGAGGCCGTGCGGGCTTGCGTCGCAGAGGCTACCGGTCGCCGGCCCGCGGGGCCGATCCGGCTCCTGACCCACCTGCGCTACTTCGGACACTGCTTCAACCCGGTCAGCTTCTACTACTGCTTCGAGCCCGACGGCGCGGCGCTCGACGGAATCGTCGCGGAGATCACGAACACGCCGTGGAAGGAACGCCATGCCTACGTGCTGCCCGTCGCGCAGGCCGAAAGCCACGGCATCGCGCGCGAGTGGCGCTTCGACAAGCGCTTCCACGTCTCGCCGTTCATGCCGATGGAACGCGAGTACCGCTGGCGGTTCACGACGCCCGGCGAGGCGTTGCGCGTGCACATGGACGTGCTGAACCAGGGCGTGTCCGATTTCGACGCGACACTCGTGCTCGAGCGCCGGCCGCTCGACGCGCGCGGGCTCGCCTCGACGCTGGTCCGCTATCCGCTGATGACCGTGAGCGTCGTCGCGGCGATCCACTGGCAGGCCTTCTTGATCTGGCGTAGACACAATCCGGTCTACGCTCATCCGAAGCACGACGACGGGGACGGGGCATGAGCAACTCGACGAACACGGGCGCGACGCTCGAACGGGGCTTTCCGCAGGTGCCCGAGATCGCAGTCGCCGTCGCGATGCGCGCCGGCGATGCGTTCCGCCGCAGCATGCTCGCGATGCTCTCCGCGCTGCGCGGTTGCGAGATCACGATGGTCGAGCAGGACGCGCGCTTCACCGTCGGCTCGCCGGTCGCGGGCGAGACGCCGTTGCGGTGCACCGTGCTCGTGCGCGATCCCGCGATGTACCGAACGGTCGCGCTCGGGGGCAGCGTCGGCGTCGGCGAGGCCTACATGGACGGCCTCTGGGACTGCGACGACTTGACGACGCTCGTGCGCGTCTTCGTGCGCAACCGGGACCTGCTCGACCGGATGGAAACGGGGCTTGCGCGCCTTGGCGGCGCGCTGCTGCGGCTCGTCCACGCGCGCCGCCGCAACACGCGCGCGGGCAGCCGGCGCAACATCGCCGAGCACTACGATCTCGGCAACGAGCTGTTCCGGCTGTTCCTCGACGACAACCTCATGTACTCGTCGGCGATCTTCGCCGATCCGTCCGAGTCGCTCGAGACGGCGCAGCGCCGCAAGCTCGACCGGATCTGCACGAAGCTCGAGCTCGCGGCGGGGCAGCGCGTCGTCGAGATCGGCACGGGCTGGGGCGGCTTCGCGCTGCACGCGGCGGCGCGCTACGGCGTGCACGTCACGACGACGACGATCTCGGCCGAGCAGCACGCGCTCGCGACGAAGCGCGTCGCGGAAGCCGGCCTCGCCGACCGCGTCACCGTGCTGCTGCGCGATTACCGCGATCTCGAGGGCTGCTTCGACAAGCTCGTGTCGATCGAGATGATCGAAGCGATCGGACCCAAGCTCCTGCCGAGCTATTTCGCGAAATGCGCGGCGTTGCTCGAGCCGCACGGCATGGCGCTCGTGCAGGCGATCACGATCGAGGACCACCGCTACGTCCAGGCGGCCCGCAGCGTCGATTTCATCAAGCGCTTCATCTTCCCCGGCAGCTTCATCCCGTCGGTCGGGGCGATGATGGGCGCGCTCGCGCGCGTCGGCGACCTCAAGCTGTTCCACCTCGAGGACATCGGCCCGAGCTACGCCGTCACGCTGCACAAGTGGCGCGAGCGTTTCCACGCGAACCTCCCCGCCGTGCGCGCGCTGGGCTACCCGGAAAGGTTCGTGCGGATGTGGGACTACTACCTCAGCTACTGCGAGGGGGGTTTCGTCGAGCGCTCGATCGGCGACGTGCAGATGCTGCTCGTCAAGCCCGACGCACGGCGCGCGCAGTACCTGCCGGACGTCACTGCGTGAACCGTTACGGCGTGATCGCCAACGCGGTGCTGTTCCAGCTGTGCTGGATCGCATTCGTCGCCGGGGCCGGGCGCGGCAACACCTGGCTCGGCTTCGCGGCGCTCTCCGTGTTCGCGGCGTGGCAGCTCTCGACCAGCAGCGTGCGGCGCGCCGACGTCGAGCTGATGGCGTTCGCGGCACTGCTCGGGTTCGGCGTCGACACCGCGTACGTGCAGGCCGGCGCACTGCACTTCGCGACGCCGTTTCCCTCCGAGGCGCTCGCGCCGCTGTGGATCGTCGGGATGTGGATGGCGTTCGCGTTGACGCTCAACCACTCGCTTGCGTTCCTCAAGCGGAGCCTGCTCGCCGCGATCCTGCTCGGGCTCGTCGGCGGCCCGCTCGCGTACGCCGTCGCCGCGGGGCGCTTCGGCGCGGTCGTGTTCGACGGCACGGCCCTGTTCGCGCTCGCGATGATCGGGCTCGCGTGGGGCGCCGTGACGCCGTTGCTCTCGCAGCTCGCCGCGCGGCTCGTCGCGCGCGAGGCGGCGTCCCATGCCTGACCTGCATCCCGTCCTCGCCGTGCTGCTCGCGGCGGTCGTCGTGATGACCGCCGTCTGGTGGTTGCAGGTGCGAACGCGCAACGCCGGCTACGTCGACGTCGCGTGGGCGGCGCTGATGGGCCTCGCGGCAATCTGGTACGCATACGTCGGCGACGGCGCGCGCGTGCCGCGTGTCGTCGTCGGCGTGCTCGGGGCCGCGTGGGGTTTCCGCCTCGCGCTGCACCTGATGCATCGCGTCAGCAACGAGCCCGAAGACGGCCGCTACCGCCACCTGCGCGAGCACTGGCAGGGCGACCAGCGCCGCTTCTTCGGGTTCTTCATGTTCCAGGCCGCGCTGACCGCGCTGTTCTCGGTGCCGTTCTTCGTCGCGTCGCGCAATCCGGTCGAGGACGTCACGCAATGGACGATCGTCGCGATCGCGATCTGGCTCGTCGCGATCGGCGGCGAGACGGTCGCGGACCGCCAGCTCGCGCGCTTTCGCGCCGAGCCCGCGAACCGCGGCACGACGTGCCGCACGG
>DATLNY010000098.1:0-10028 GCA_035536495.1 Candidatus Saccharimonadia bacterium
CCCGCCGCCCCCTTACGTCATTCCCGCGCAAGCGGGAATCCATTCGGCAAGCCGAAAATGGATTCCCGCTTGCGCGGGAATGACGGCTTGAGGCGTGTGACGCCAGGGGTGCGCTGCGCGCGCTGACTGCGGCGTCACTCCCATTCGATCGTCGCGGGCGGCTTGCCGCTGATGTCGTAGACGACGCGCGAGATCCCGCGGACCTCGTTGATGATCCGCGTCGAGACGTGCCCGAGGAACGCATACGGAAGGTGCGCCCAGTGCGCGGTCATGAAGTCGATCGTCTCGACCGCGCGCAACGCGATGACCCATTCGTAGGCGCGCATGTCGCCGACGACGCCGACCGAGCGCACCGGCAGGAACACCGCGAACGCCTGGCTGACCTTGTCGTAGAGGTCGTGGCGGCGCAGCTCCTCGATGAAGATGTCGTCGGCGCGCGCGAGGATCTGCGCGTACTCGCGCCGCACCTCGCCGAGGATCCGCACGCCGAGGCCCGGGCCCGGGAATGGATGCCGATAGACCATCTCGCGCGGCAGGCCGAGCTCGACGCCGATCCGGCGGACCTCGTCCTTGAACAGCTCACGCAGAGGCTCGACGAGACCGAGCTTCATCTTCTCCGGAAGTCCCGCGACGTTGTGGTGCGACTTGATGACGTGCGCCTTGCCGGTCTTGCCGCCGGCCGACTCGATGACGTCGGGATAGATCGTGCCCTGCGCGAGCCAGCGCACGCCCGGGATCTTCGCGGACTCGGCGTCGAACACCTCGACGAACGACCTGCCGATGATCTTGCGCTTCTGCTCCGGATCGGCAACGCCTTCGAGCGCGCCGAAGAAGCGCTCGGCCGCGTCGACGCGGATCACGCGCACGCCCATGTGTCGCGCCATCGTCTCCATGACCTGCTCGCCCTCGCGCCAGCGCAGCAACCCCGTGTCGACGAACACGCACGTGAGCTGGTCGCCGATCGCGCGGTGCAGCAGCGCCGCGACGACCGACGAGTCGACGCCGCCGGAAAGGCCGAGCAGCACGTGATCGCGCCCGACCTGGGCGCGAACGCGCGCGATCGCGTCGTCGATGATCTGCGCCGGCGTCCAAAGCGTCGCGCAGCCGGCGATGCCGACGACGAAGCGGCGCAGGATTTCGAGCCCGTGGCGCGTGTGCGTGACCTCGGGGTGGAACTGCACGCCGTACCAGCGGCGACGCTCGTCGGCGATCGCCGCGATCGGCACCGTGTCGGTCGACGCGACCGTCGCGAAGCCCGTGGGTATCGCGGTGACGCGGTCGCCGTGCGACATCCAGACGTCGAGATGCGTCGCCGCCGGCGCGCGCGTCGGCGCCGCGCTCGGCTGCTGCGTCGCGCCCATCCACGACTCGCCTTCGCCGGGTGGATCGACGGCGAGGTCCGCGGCGTGGAGCGCGTCGAAGAGTCCGCAGCCTGCAGCGACCGCGACGCGCGCATAGCCGAACTCGCGGTGATGCCCGCCTTCGGTCGCGCCGCCGAGCTGCTTCGCCATCGTGTGCATGCCGTAGCAGATCCCGAGCAGTGGCACGCCGAGCTCGAAGACGATCTGCGAAGCGGCCGGCGCGCCGGCCTCGGTCGTCGATTCGGGTCCGCCCGAGAGGACGATCGCGCGCGGCGCGAACGCGTGGATCGCCGCATCGGCGACGTCCCACGGAAGGATTTCGCAATAGACACCAATCTCGCGCACGCGCCGCGCGATCAGCTGCGTGTACTGCGAGCCGAAGTCGAGGATCAGGATCCGGTCGCGATGGATGTCCGGCGCCGGCGCGGCGGCGTCCTGCGTCGCGGGCTGCACCGCGTGCGAGCGGTCGGTGGGAACGGCGGCGTTCATCGAGCTCCTCGGATCTGCCTTTCCCGGTCAATCCATCCGGTAATTGGGTGCTTCCTTCGTGATCGCGACGTCGTGGACGTGCGATTCGCGCATGCCGGCAAACGTCACGCGCACGAACTGCGGCCGCGTGCGCATCTCCTCGATCGTCGCGCAGCCGACGTAGCCCATCGACGCGCGCAGGCCGCCGACGAGCTGGTGCACGATCGAGCGCAGCGGTCCGCGGTACGGCACGCGGCCCTCGATGCCCTCGGGCACGAGCTTGTCGGCGTCGGACGCCTCCTGGAAATAGCGGTCCTTCGAGCCGAGCTGCATCGCGCCGAGCGAGCCCATGCCGCGGTAGCTCTTGTACGAGCGGCCCTGGTAGAGCTCGACTTCGCCGGGCGCCTCCTCGGTGCCCGCGAACATGCCCCCGATCATCACGCACGACGCGCCGGCCGCGATGGCCTTGGCGATGTCGCCCGAATACCGGATGCCGCCGTCGGCGATGATCGGCACCGCGTCGGCGAGCGCATTCGCGACCATCGAGACCGCGGTGATCTGCGGCACGCCGACGCCCGCGACGATGCGCGTCGTGCAGATCGAGCCCGGGCCGACGCCGACCTTGACGCCGTCGGCACCGGCATCGACGAGCGCGCGCGCGGCGTCGGCGGTCACGATGTTGCCGCCGATGACCTGAAGTTTCGGGAAGCGCTTCTTCGCCCACGCGACGCGCTCGATGACGCCGCGCGAATGGCCGTGCGCAGTGTCGACGACGATGACGTCGACACCGGCCTCGACGAGCGCCTCGATGCGCGCCTCCGAATCGCCGCCGACGCCGACTGCCGCCCCGACGCGCAGGCGCTCCTGGTCGTCCTTGGCCGAGTCGGGATTCTCGCGCGCCTTCTGGATGTCCTTGACGGTGATGAGCCCGCGCAGCTCGAACGCGTCGTTGACGACGAGAACCTTCTCGATGCGGTGGCGGTGCAGCAGCGCGAGCACCTCGTCGTCGCCGGCGCCTTCGCGCACGGTGACGAGCCGGTCCTGCTTCGTCATGACGTTGCGGACGGGGTCGTCGAGCTTCGTCTCGAACCTGAGGTCGCGGTTCGTCACGATGCCGACGAGGCGCTCCCCGTCGACGACCGGCACGCCCGAGATGTTCTTCGCGCGCGTCAGCGCGATGACGTCGCTGATCGACGTGCCCGGGGACACGCAGATCGGATCGCGGATCACGCCGGCCTCGAACTTCTTGACGAGGCGCACCTCCGCGGCCTGCCGCTCGATCGGCATGTTCCTGTGGACGATGCCGATGCCGCCGCCCTGCGCCATCGTGATCGCGAGCCGTGCTTCGGTCACGGTGTCCATCGCCGCGGAGACGACCGGGATGTTGAGCTCGATGCCGCGCGTCAGCCGCGTCGCGGTGCGGACGTCCTTCGGCAGGACGTTCGATTCGGCGGGTACCAACGAGACGTCGTCGAAGGTCAGGGCTTCGGCGAGGATGCGCATGCTTGCCTGCCAGTAAGGCGAAGGTAGCGGCGCATTATACCCGCAGATTCCGCGTCGCGTCAGCGCACGAGCACGAGCGACAGGTCCGGCCAGTACGTGATCAGCAGGACCGCGGCGAGCTGGATCAGGAAGAACGGCCAGCACGCCGCGATCACCGCCAGCACGGGCTTGTCGAAGCGGTGGCTCGCGACGAAGAGGTTCATGCCGAGCGGCGGCATGAAGAAGCCGACCTGCAGGTTCGCGAGGAACATGATGCCGAAATGCACCGGGTGGATGCCGTAGCCGAGCGCGATCGGCAGCACGAGCGGCACGAGGATCATGATCGCGGGCAGGCCCTCGAGCAGCATCCCGAACACGAGCAGGAACAGGTTCAGCACGAGCAGGAACACGAGCCGCGAGTCGATCCGCGCGCGGATCCACTCGAACAGCCGCGCCGGGACCTCGGCGTCGAGCAGCCAGTTCGTCAGCGCGAGCGCGACACCGAGGATCATGAGGATCGCGCCGACGAGCAGCATCGACTCGCGCGCGATGCGCGGGAACTCGCCGAACGACACTTCGCGCCGCAGCACGAGCACGACGAGCGCGACGTAGAGCGCCGTCACCGCGGCAGCCTCCGATGGCGCAATGAGCCCGCCGTAGATCCCGCCGAGCACGAGCACCGGCAACGGCAGCTCCCAGCGCGCGTCCCAGATGGCCGCGCGCGCCTCGCTCGCGTCGAAGCGCACCGCCGGCCGGTCGATTCCGCGCGCGACCCACGCGCTGTACGCGGCGAGCATCGCGATCATCATGAGACCCGGCAGCAGGCCCGCGAGGAACAGGTCCTCGACCCGCACGGCGGGATCGCTGACGAGCTGCTGCGCGACGACCGCGTAGATGATCAGCGGCAGCGACGGCGCGAACAAGAGGCCGAGGCTGCCCGAGGTCGTCACGAGGCCGAGGCTGAACGGCTCCGGGTAGCGCGCGTGGCGCAGCGCGGGATAGAGCACCGCGCCGAGCGCGACGATCGTCACGCCGGTCGCGCCGGTGAACGCCGTGAACAGCGCGCAGATCACGAGCGCGACGATCGCGAGCCCGCCGGGCAGCCAGCCGAACAGCGCGTCCGAGAGCCGCACGAGCCGTTTCGGCGCGCGGCTTTCGCCGAGCAGGTAGCCCGCGATCGTGAACAGCGGGATCGCGATCAGCACCGGCATCTCGGTGATGCGGAAGAACTCCGCCGCGACGATCGTGAGGTCGTAACCCGCCGCCTGCAGGCCGAGCATCGCGACTGCCGCGATCACGGCGAACAGCGGCGCCCCGAGCAGCGCGAGCAGCAGCAGTGCGAGCGCGAGGAGCGCGATCACGGCGCCGCCGGCGTGATCGGCGCCGATTCCGGCCGCGGCGGCAGGAACGCGTGGATCACGAAGCGCAGCGTCATCGCGGCGAACGCGAACGGCATCATCGCCTCGATCGCCCACGCCGGCACGTGGGCAAACGCAATCGTCGCCGACTCGTACTCGGTGCGGACGAGTGCGAGCGAATACCAGGCGAGCAACGCCGTCACGCCTGCGGCGCCGAGGTAGACGATCGCACGGACCGCGCGCGCCGCGCCGCCGCCGAGGAAGCGCGACAGCGCGTCGATCGCGAGGTGCCGGTCCTCGCGCGAGGCGATCATCGCGCCGAGCAGCGCGATCCACAGCACCATCGCGCGCAGCGCCGGCTCGAGCGAGCCCCAGCCCGAATCGAACACGAGCCGCGCGACGATCTGCGCGCCGGCCAGCAGCACCAGCGCCGCGGTCAGCCCCGCGACGAGCCAGTCCTCCAAACGCGCGAGCGCGCGGAAGAAGCCGCGGGCCGCGGCCCGGATCACCGGGCCTTGCCCTGCCCCGCCCTCAGCGCTGCGAGCGAGGCGCGGATCGCCGCGACCGTCGCCGGCATGAACTCCCCTTCGGCGATGAGCTGGCGCTCGGCCTTGTCGCCGATCTCGCGCCAGCGCCCGGCTTCTACGGACGTCGGGGCGATGAACGCGACGCCGAGCTTCACGAGCGTCGCGCGCGCGGCGTCGTTGTCGCGGCGCGAGCTCTCGTCGATGCGGTCGAACGCACCCTGCACTTCCTCGAGCACGATCGCGCGATCCGGTTCCGCGACACGCGCGAGAGCCTTGTCGTCGAGCAGCAGGTAGCCGACGACGAACGTCAATGGCAGGTCGACGACGTGCTTCACCTTGGTGTGCCACTGGAAGAAGATCGCGCCGGCGAACGTGTTCGCGACGGTGTCGATCAGCCCGGTCTGCAGCCCGGGATAGACGTCGGTCAGCGGCAGCGGGATCGCGCTGACGCCGCCGGCCTCGAACGCCGCTTCGGAGATCCGGTCGCTCTGCGGCGTCCAGACCTTCGCATCGCGCAGCTCCTCGTGGGTCCGGATCGGGCGCGTTCCCATGAGATACGCGAACCCGCCGCCGGAGATCCCCGCCGCGACCATGCCCTTCGCGGCGAAGCCCGCGCGCAGCAGCGGATCGACGCTCGCACGGACGTGGTCGATCTCGGCGTAGTCGCGAAACAGGAACGGCAGGCCGTAGATCGGCGCATCGGAATAGACCGCCGAGGCCTCGGCGCCGGTGAACGCGGCGCCGTGCAGCTGGCCGAGCTTGATCTTGCGGATCACCGCGGCGTTGTTGCCCATGACGCCGGCCGGATAGAACTTGAGCTCGACGCGGCCGTCGGTGCGCTGCCTGATCGCCGCGGCGCCCGCGCGCATTTCGCGCATCCACCCCGAGCCTTCGGGCGCGACGGTCGCGATCTTCAGCGGCGCGGCTGTTGCGGCCGTCGCGAGCAGCAACGCGGCGAATACGGCGAGGGCACGGAACATCACGCGAGCCTCCTCAGAAATAGGCCTGGCCGGATTCGAGCAGCACACGCGCCCGGCGCTGCGCGAGCACGTTGGCGAGCGTCAGCCCCGGCGCTTTCGGGTCCGCCGCGATGACCGCCTCGAGCAGCCGGTCGTGCAGCGCCTGGTCGAACGTCAGCCGCGCGTAGTACTCGGCATAGAGTACCCGCGCCATCTGGTTGTTGCCGCCCGAGACCTCGATCGCGGCCTCGAACGCTTCGCGGCCGGCGGCCGGCGTGCCGCCGAGGCTTTCAGGTCGCAGCGACGACAGCACGCCCAAGTACATCAAGGCGCCGCCGTGGTCGTGCCCGCGATCGAGCGCGACGATCCGCCGGAACAGCGACTCGATCTTCGGCAGCTCGGCGATGCGATTGAGGTCGCCGGAATCAGCCTGGACGACGCCGGCCCACGCCGACGCGAGCGCATAGGCGAGCTCGAGCTGCTCCGGGCCCAGGCGCGCGACCGCCGCGTCGTAGCGCTCGAAGTCCGCGTCGAGCGCCGCGCAGAACCCGGGCTCGCGCGCGCAGGTCGCGCGCCGCGCGAGATCGAGCGACTTGCGCGACAGCTGCGTGCGCCGTGCCGCATCGTCGACGAAGCCGCCCGCGTACGCGCCGTTGAGCCGCGACGCAGCGAGCAGCATCGCGTCGTTGCCCGGATCGCCTTCGAGCAGGCCGTCGAGCAACAGCAGGTACGCCGGCAGCCCGTCGGCGACGGTTTGCGGATCATCCTGGTTGAGCACGCCTGCAGTGAGATCGCGGCCGAGCCCGGCCATTGCGTTCGATGCGAGGTTCGCGCAGCCGGAGAGCGCGCACGCGGCGAGCGCCGCGAGCGCGACGAACGGGCCACGCGCGCGCAATCGCGGCGCATCGTTCGACCGCCCCCGACCCGTGATCGGCGCGCTCGTCGTCATGCCCCGCGCATCTCCGCGGCCTCGAGCGTGTTCTGCACGAGCATCGCGACGGTCATCGGGCCGACGCCGCCGGGCACCGGCGTGATCCACGACGCGCGCTCGCGCGCGTGCTCGAAGTCGACGTCACCCGCGAGCGAGCCGTCGTCGCGGCGGTTGATGCCGACGTCGATGACGATTGCACCGGTCCGGATCCACTCGCCGTGCACGACCCCCGCCTTGCCGACCGCAACGACGAGGATTTCGCCGTCGCCGACATGTCGCGCGAGGTCGACCGTGAACTTGTGGCACGACGTCACCGTGCATCCCGCGAGCAACAGCTCGAGCGCCATCGGCCGCCCGACGTGGTTCGACACGCCAACGACGACCGCATGCCGGCCACGCACCGGCCGGTCGGTGTGCGCGAGCAGCGTCATGATGCCCTTCGGCGTGCACGGCCGCAGTCCCGGTTGCCGCAGCGCGAGACGGCCGACATTCTCGGCGTGGAAACCGTCGACGTCCTTGTCGGGCCGGATGCGCTGGATCAGGGCCGTCGTGTCGATCTGCGGCGGCAGCGGCAGCTGCACGAGTATCCCGTCGACGAGCGCGTCCTCGTTGAGGCGGTCGACGAGCGCAAAGAGGTCATCCTGTGTCGTTTCGGCCGGCAGGTCGTGGTCGAACGACGCAAACCCGACGCGCTCGCACGCGCGCCGCTTGTTGCGCACGTAGACCGCCGACGCGGGATCGGCCCCGACCATCACGACGGCGAGCCCCGGTGGGCGCTGTCCGGAAGACGCGCGCGCGCGGACGCGGCGGCGCACGTTGTCGAGCACGCCTTCGGCGATCTTCCTGCCGTCGAGGAGCTTCGCGGCCATGCGGTTCCCGGTTGAACGGATCGCGCGATTGTAAGGGCCCCTGCCCGCTAGAATCGCGCCATCTGCGAACGGAGCGATGCGATGGAACTCGAAACCGAAGCGTCCGCGGCGGCATTCAGGCGCCTCGTGATGCACCTGCGCTCGCGCAGCGACGTCCAGAACATCGAGCTGATGAACCTCGCCGGTTTCTGCCGCAACTGCCTTGCGGACTGGTACCGCGAGGCGGCGAATGCGCGCGGCGCGACCCTCGACAAGGACGCCGCGCGCGAGCTCGTCCACGGGATGCCGGTCGCCGAATGGAAGGCAAGGCACCAGGCGCCGGTCGATGCCGCGCAGCAATCCGCGTTCGAGTCGGCGGTCGCCGCAGCGCGCGGGCACTCGCCGACCGACTGACGGCACGGCGCCGTCAACCGGCGCAGGCCGGCGCGTGTGCGAGCACCGGCCTCGGATCAGGGCCACAGCCCGGGCACTCGGGGTCGCGGGGAAGCTTCAGCTCGCGGAAGCGCATCGTTAACGCGTCGACGTGCACGACGCGCCCGATGAGCGGCTCACCGATCGCGAGCAGCAGCTTGACGGCTTCGGTCGCCTGCATCAGCCCCACGAGCCCCGGTACGACACCGAGCACGCCGGCTTCCGCGCAGTTGGGCGCGGCTTCGGGCGGCGGCGGCTCCGGAAACAGGCATCGATAGCACGGACCCGGCGCTGCGAAGACCGACACCTGCCCTTCGTACCGGTGCACCGCACCGTGCACGAGCGGTTTGCCCGCACGCACGCAGGCTGCGTTGACCGCATAGCGCGCGAGGAAGTTGTCCGATCCGTCGAGCACGACGTCGCAGCCCGCGACGAGCGCGTCGGCATTCGCGTCGTCGAGCCTGGCCTCGATCGCCTCGATCGCGATCCGGGGATTGAGCGCAGCGAGCGTCGCGCTCGCCGATGCGACCTTCGCGTCGCCGACGCGCGCGTCGCTGTGCAGGATCTGGCGCTGCAGGTTGCTGCGCTCGACGCGATCGTGATCGACGATGCGCAAGCGCCCGACGCCCGCGGCGGCGAGGTAGTACGCCGCCGGCGATCCAAGCCCGCCCGCGCCGACGACGAGCACGCGTGCGCGCGCAAGCCGCTGCTGGCCCGCCTCGCCGACCTCGGGCAGCAGGAGGTGGCGGGAATAGCGGTCGCGTGCATCGGCGTCGAGCGCCGAGACGACCTCGAACGGCAGGCCTTCGCGCTTCCAGCGCGTGAAACCGCCATGCACCGAAGCGACGCGCTCGTAGCCGTGCCCATGCAGCGCCTCGGCCGCCCGCAGCGAGCGCGCGCCGCCACCGCAGATCGCGAGGACGGGCGTCCCACGATCGACGCCTTGCGCGACGAGGCCTTCGACGAGTCGCGCGAGCGGCACGCGCAGCGCGCCGAGCGGCGTCCCGAGCGCCCATTCACCCGGCTCGCGCACATCGACGAGGACGGCGCCGGCGGCGTGGCGAACGCGCGCCTCGGCGGGAGTGATTTCCTCGGGCAGGTCGGGTGGTGCGGGCATGCGGCCCATGTTACGCGCCGCGCCGGAAGCGGTGCACGCGCACGACGTCGCCCGCTTCGAAGCGGCTCGCCTCGGCGGCCAGCTCCGCGAGCCCGTCGGAGTCGACGACGCTGCGCAGCGCGCCGGAAGAAAGCGTCGCGTGCAGGTCCGCGCGCATCACGCCGCCTGCGTCGACCGACAGGGATGCGCGCCGGAACTCGAGCCGGTCGTGTCGCTTCTCGGCCGCGTGCAGCAGCCGTGCGGCAACGACTTCGCGGCGCGTGCGTGCCCCGAGCAGCGTGTCGATCGCAGGCTCGACGAGCATGAGGTAGGTCGCGAACACCGACACCGGATTGCCCGGGAGCGCGAACACCGGCGTGCCGTACAACTCGCCGAACAGCACCGGCATGCCGGGTCGCATGCGGACCTTCCAGAACCCGATGCGGCCGAGTCGCTCGATCAGGGCCGGCAGCAAATCGGCCTCGCCGGCCGAGACCCCGCCCGTCGTCAGCACGAGGTCGGTCCCGCGCGCGGCGCGCGCGAGCGCCGCGGCGATCGCCTCGGGC
>DATLNY010000099.1:0-2487 GCA_035536495.1 Candidatus Saccharimonadia bacterium
GGCCGGCCGAACCTGCCGCGATGCGACATCGCACCGCCGACGGCCGAGTCCTTGTCCCGCTACCACGTCGTCATCAAGTCGCCGGGGATCAGCCCCTACAAATCCCCGGTACCGGAGGCGCTCGAGGCAGGCGTGCGTTTCGTTTCGGGCACGGCGCTGTGGTTCGCCGAGCGCGGCAGCGCGCGCACGATCGCCGTGACGGGCACGAAGGGCAAGAGCACGACGGTCGCGTTGATCGCGCACCTGCTGCGCGCGGCAGGTCGACGCGTTGCGCTGTGCGGCAACATCGGGATTCCGCTGCTCGAATTGCTCGATCCGCCGGCGGAGCCGGACTGGTGGGTCATCGAGCTGTCGAGCTTCCAGACGCGCGACATGGAAGCGGTGCCCGAGGTCGCGGTCGTGCTGAACCTGTTTCCCGAGCACCTCGACTGGCATGCGGGCCACGACAACTACGCGCGCGACAAGCTCGCGATCCTCGGCGATGCGGGCTTGCGGCCGCGTCTTTCGATCCTCGGACCCGACGTCGAGCCGTCGCTGCACGCCGCCGCCACACACGATGGCGATGTAGGAGGGGCCTCAGCCCCGACCGAGGTGGTGGTCGGGGCCGAGGCCCCTCCTGTAGTGCGGTTCGGCATGCCGTCGGGGTTCCACCCGACCGAAGAGGGAATCGCGCGCGGCGGCACGCTGCTCGTGCCCTGGCGCGACCTGCCACTCCCGGGTCGCCACAATGCGCTGAACGTCTGCGCGGCGCTGACCGTGCTCGATTCGATCGGCGTCGACGTCGCGACGGTGCTGCCCGCGCTCGCGACGTTCGAGGCGCTGCCGCACCGGTTGCAGCCGCTCGGCGTGCGCGACGGGCTCGAGTACGTCAACGACAGCATCGCGACGACGCCGCACGCGACGCTCGCGGCACTCGCGTTCTTCGCGCAGCGCAAGGTGACGGTGCTCGTCGGCGGCTACGATCGCGGCGTGCCGTGGGCGGTGTTCCGCACCGGGATGGAAGCAGCGCCCGTGCACGCGGTCATCGCGATGGGGCAGAACGGGGCGCGAATCGCCGCGGCGCTCGGGGGCCTTTCGAACCCGCGCGTGCTGCGCGCCGAAACGCTCGACGAGGCGATGCCGCTCGCGCGCGAGATCACGCCGGCGGGCGGCGTCGTGCTGCTGTCGCCCGGCGCGCCGAGCTTCGGCGAGTTCCGCGACTACGTCGAGCGCGGGCAGCGCTTCGCGCAACTCGCGGGCTTCGATCCCGACGCGATCGCGAGCATCGGGGGGCTCGGCATCGCGTGAGCGCGCTCGGCCGGCATCTCGTCTGGGATTTACCGACGCGCGTCGTGCACTGGCTCATCGCGCTCGGCGTCACGTTCCAGTGGCTGTCGGGGAAATACGAGCTCGTGCCGATGGCGTGGCACTACCTCGTCGGCTACGTGCTGCTCGCGCTGCTCGTGTTCCGGATCGCGTGGGGATTCGTCGGCAGCGACAGCGCGCGCTTCGCGCGATTCGTGCGGGGCCCCGCCGAGATCGCTCGCTATGCGAGTCGTGTCGCGGCCGCGCTGCGCGCGGCGCCCGACGACGAAGCGGCGCGCCATGCACACCTCCACGCCGGCCACAATCCGATCGGCGCGTGGTCGGCGCTCGCGCTGCTCGCCTCGACGCTGCTGCAGGCGATCAGCGGGCTCTACGCGAGCGACGACATCCTCGCGGCCGGGCCGTTTGCCGGCGACGCGAGCGCCGCGACGGTCGCCGCGATGACGGCGATCCACCATGCGAACGAATGGGTGCTGCTCGCGCTCGTCGTCGTCCACGTCGCGGCGGTCGCGTGGCACGCGCGCATGCTCGACGAGGACCTCGTGCGCGCGATGCTCGACGGGCGCAAGTTGCTTGCAGCGGAACCGGCGCTGCGCTTCGCGCCGGCGTCACGGGCGCTCGCGCTGCTCGCGCTGTCGATCGCGCTCGTCTGGCTCGTCGTGGCGCGCGCCTAGTCGGCGCGGTATTTGTCGTGGCACGCCTTGCACGTGCCGGCGGGCTTGACGAATTGCTGCTTGATCGCCGCTTCGTCGCCCGCTTCGGCGACGACGCGCAGGTTGCGCGCCTCGAGCTTGAACGCGTCGAGCTTCGCGCTGAAGTCGTCGAACGTTTCCCAGATCGCCGGCAGCGCGTCGTTCACGGCGCCGTCGTGTGAGCCGGCCGGATAGCCCTCGAGCAGCTGGTGGCTGAGGAACGACACGCGCGTCGCGCGTTTCACGAAGTCGGCACGAACGAACGGCGCCTTGCCCTGGACCATCTGCGCGAGCGGGCCCCAGTTCCAGCGGATCGCCTTGTAGATGCCCTGGCGGTACTCGATCGTTGCCGCGTGGTCTGGCGCCTGCGCCGCAAGCGGACCGGCGAGCGCGAGCAGCGCGAATGCAATGCGTTTCATGACAATCCTTCGTGGCTGCGGCGGAGTCTAGTCGAACCCGGCGCGGCCCCGCACCTCCCGCGCGCCATGCG
>DATLNY010000100.1:0-2396 GCA_035536495.1 Candidatus Saccharimonadia bacterium
CACATCCTTGCAACCGCGATCAGGCGCCGTGCTCGAGCCGCGCGATCATCGGCGCACGCGCCGCCATGATGAGCCTGGCCGCGCGATCCTCGTCCATGCCCTCGATGTCGATGATCTCGTCGACCGCGAGCTCGGCGAGATCGTCGAGCGTGCGCACGCCGCGCTCGGCGAGCGCGAACGCGGTCGACTCGTCCATCTCCTCGAGCCCGAGCAGCTCGTCGCTCGGCTTGTGCTCGTCGAGGTCTTCCTCGGCCGCGATCATCTGCGTCAGCAGCGCGTCACGCGCACGCGCGCGCAGCTCCTCGACGATGTCCTCGTCGAACTCCTCGACCGCGAGCAGCTCCGACGCCGGCACGTAGGCGATCTCCTCGATCGACGAGAAGCCCTCGGTCACGAGGATCGCGGCGATCTCGGCGTCGACCTCGAGCTTTTCCTGGAACAGCACGCGCGCGGCTTCCTGCTCGGATTCGCTCTTCTGCTGCACCTGCGCCTGCGTCATGACGTTGAGCTGCCAGCCCGACAGCTTCGACGCGAGCCTGACGTTCTGGCCGCCGCGCCCGATCGCCTTCGACAGCTCGGTCTCGGCGACCGCGATGTCCATCGAATGCTTTTCCTCGTCGACGATGATCGACTCGACCTGCGCCGGCGCCATCGCGTTGATGACGAACTGCGCGGGGTTCTCGTTCCAGAGGATGATGTCGACGCGCTCGCCGTTGAGCTCGTTCGAGACGGCCTGGACGCGCGAGCCGCGCATGCCGATGCACGCGCCGATCGGATCGGTGCGGACGTCCTTCGAACGCACCGCGATCTTGGCGCGGTCGCCGGGGTCGCGCGCCGCCGCCATGATCTCGACGAGGCCCTGCCCGACTTCGGGCACCTCGAGCTTGAACAGCTCCATCATGAATTCGGGCGCGGTGCGCGAGACGAACAGCTGCGGGCCGCGCGCCTCGGCGCGAACCTCGTAGAGATAGCCGCGCAGCCGATCGCCGGGCCGCACGTTCTCGCGCGGGATCGCCTTCTCGCGCGGCACGAACGACTCGGCGTTCGAGCCGAGGTCGACGTAGACGCTGCCACGCTCGACGCGCTTGACGATGCCGGTCACGAGCTCGCCGACGCGATCCTTGAACGCGTCGACGACCTGCGCGCGCTCGGCCTCGCGCACGCGCTGCACGATGACCTGCTTCGCGGCCTGCGCGGCGATGCGGCCGAATTCCGCGTTCTCGACCTGCTCCTCGATGAACTCGCCGACCTGCGAATCGGGCTTCACGTCGAGCGCGTCCATCAGCCGCAGCTGGCGGTCCGGGGACTCCATCTCGACGTCGTCGGCGACGATCTCCCAGCGCCGGAACATCTCGTAGTCGCCGCTCGCGCGGTCGATCGCGACGCGCATCGCGACGTCGTCGGGGTACCGCTTCTTCGCGGCCGAGGCGAGCGCCGCTTCCATCGCGTCGAAGATGACTTCCTTGTCGACACCCTTCTCGTTCGCGACCGCGTCGACGACGAGCAGCATCTCGCGCGCCATCGCCTTCGACAACGGCTCCGCTTCGCGCGCGGCCGCGGCGGCGGCGGCGATCGCCGCCTTCGATTTGCCACGGGGTTTCTTCTTCTCAGCGGCCATGTCGCGTGCCCTTCTTTGGTTGGCGGCCGGCGATCTCGCCGATCAAGTTCGCCTTCTGGATGTTGCCGTGCTCGATCGCGACGGCGTTGCCGTCCTGCTCGAGCGTGATTCGCGTTCCCTCGACCGCGCGGACCGGGCCCTGGAAGCGGCGCCGTCCGTCGATCGGGACGTTGACCTGCACCTTCGCCTCGTGCCCGACGATCCGCGCGAAGTGCTCCGGCGCGAACAGCGGCCGGTCGATGCCCGGGGAGGAAACCTCGAGCGTGTAATGGCTCTTGATCGGATCGTTCACGTCGAGCGTCGCGCTGACCTCGCGGCTGACCGCCTCGCAATCCTCGATCGTGACGGTACGCCCCGGCGCATCGATGTAGATGCGCAACAGTGCGTTGGTCCGATGCGGCGCGAACTCGAGCCCGAGCAGCTCGAGCCCCAGCGCCCCGATCACCGGCTTCAACAGATTGTCCAGATCGTCATGCTTCATAAACGGCGCCACAAGGAAAAAACGCACGAGCCGCGCGCTGTTGCGGCACAGGGATGTGCCGCCGCGCAGAGCGCGAGAGCAACCGCCGGATTCACTCCGGCGGTTGCGAGGCCGGGCGTCGGACATGGAATGTCCGATCCCCGGCCAAAAAAAAAGAGAGAGCCAAAGCCCCCTCTTCTGGAAACAGAGGTTCTTCGATGTACGCCAGGCTGGATTCCGGCGCCGCGATCCTTCGCGTCCCACAATGAAAAAGGCCCCTGCGGGCCTTCTCCAGTCAACTGGTAGCGGGGGCAGGAT
>DATLNY010000101.1:0-7035 GCA_035536495.1 Candidatus Saccharimonadia bacterium
CTATTCCGACCGCAAGCCGGCGCACGCGCGCTATCAGGTCGTCAGCTTCTACTGCCCGGCGTGCGATCCGAAGTCGCCGGTCGACTGGCAGCGTACGCGGCTCAACCTCACCGCTTACCAGGCCGAGATCGCCGCGAATGCCGCGAGCTGGGGCGTCGATCCGGCGCTCGTGCGCGCGATCGTGCATGCCGAATCGGCGTTCAACCCGAAGGCGCGCTCGCACAAGGGCGCGCAGGGCCTCATGCAGCTGATGCCGGGCACGGCGCTGCAATACGGCGTGATCGACGGCTACGACGCGGCGGAAAACATCCGCGGCGGCGTGCAGCATCTCGCGGGGCTGCTCAAGAAGTACAACGGCGACGTCAAGCTCGTTGCCGCGGCGTACAACGCCGGCGAAGGCGCGGTGAAGAAGTACGGCGGCGTGCCGCCGTACGACGAGACGCGCGTCTACGTCGAGCGCGTCGGCGCGCTGCACAAGCGCTACCAGTCCGGCTCCTGATCCGCGCAACCTCCGCTCAGCCCGTCGCGGCCTGGCCGCGCTGGATCAGCGTCATTTCGGTCTGGAACGGAACGCCTGCGCGCAGCCCCTCGAGGCGTACCTGCGTGCCGGGCGCGAGCGCGGATTCGAGCGCGCGCAATTCGCCTTCGCTGCCGATCTCGTGGCCGTTGAAGCGCACGACGACGTCGCCTGGCCGCATTCCGGCCTGATCGGCGGGGCCGCCCGGCAGCACGAGCTGCAGCTGCACGCCGGCGCGCACCAGCGGTCCACGCATGTTGAGCGGCGTGTCGGTGTACTCGGCCCCGATCCAGCCGCGGATCACGTAGCCGTGCGCGATGATCTGCTCGAGCACACGCCGCGCCGACGCCGCCGGGATCGCGAAGTTTATGCCCTGGCCGACGCCGAACATCGCGGCGTTGATACCGATCAGGCGGCCTTCGGCGTTGACGAGCGCGCCGCCCGAGTTGCCGAAGTTGATCGTCGCATCGGTCTGGATCAGGTCCTCGAAGCGCGACACGTTCGCGTTGTTGCGCCCGACCGCGCTGACGATGCCCTGCGTGACGGTCTGGCCGATGCCGTAGGGATTGCCGATCGCGAGCACGACGTCGCCGACCGCGAGCGGATCGGTATCGATCAACTCGGCCGCGGGCAGGTTCGACGCGTCGATCTTCAGCACGGCGAGATCGGTTTCGACGTCGGTGCCGACGACCGAGGCAGCCGTGGTGCGTCCGTCGGGAAAGCCGACGAGGATGCCCGACGCATTCGCGACGACGTGGCTGTTCGTCACGACGTAGCCGTCGGCGCGCACGATCACACCCGAGCCGACGCCCTGCGCGAGACGCGGGCGCGAGGGCACCAGCGTGATGCCCGCGAACTTCCGGTAGAGCGGATCGCCGAACGTTCCATAGACCGGTTCGCTGACGAGCCGCTGGGTGTGGACGCTGACGACCCACGGGGAGGCGCGTTCGACCGCGGACGCGTACGAATGCGGCGCCGCCTTCGCCGCGATCGTCGCCTGCGCCGCGGGCGCGACGCGCGCGAAGCGCTCCGGGAACATGCGCGTCACGACGAACGCGAGCGCGAGCCCGACGATCGCAAACTGCAGCACGAAGGCGATGGCGCGGAAGGGGGGTGGCATGGACGGGAACGGGGACCGGGGCAGTTGCGGCAGCTTAGTTCCCTCCGTCGCCTTTTTCCGAGCGCCACAGGTCCTGCTTCGTTGTCGGATTCGTTAGCGGGAGGTTAGAATGCCGCGCTTCCGCGCAACATCGGCCCGGCCGTGCCGGGGCCGTTCGCGTCGCGCGATCCACCGTTCCCCTGCAGGTTCCGGAGTGCTCGATGGCCGAGCTTGAAGTCAACGAGTCGACGGTCGACCCCGGCCGACGCCGGTTCCTGACGGCGACCTGCGCGGTCGTCGGCGGCATCGGCGCGGTGTTCGCCGCGGTGCCGTTCGTCAAGTCCTGGCAACCCTCGGCGCGCGCCGAGCTCGCGGGCGCGCCCGTCACGATCGACATCTCGAAGCTCGAGCCGGGGCAACGGCTGATGCTCGGCTCGAACGTGCCGCAGTGGCGCGGCCAGCCGATCTGGATCATCCGGCGCACGCCCGACGTGCTGCAGACGCTGCCGACGCTTGCCGACCAGCTGCGCGACGCGAGCTCCGAGAACGAGGACCAGCAGCCCGAGTACGCCCGCAACGAGTACCGCTCGATCAAGCCCGAGATCCTCGTGCTCGTCGGCATCTGCACGCACCTCGGCTGCTCGCCGCTGTTCGAGGGCAAGCTCGAGCCGAAGCCCTACGACTCGGAGTGGAAGGGCGGCTTCTTCTGCCCGTGCCACGGCTCGAAGTTCGACATGGCCGGCCGCGTCTACAAGGGCGTGCCCGCGCCGTACAACTTGAAGGTGCCGCCGTACATGTACCTCGACGACACGACGATCGTCGTCGGCGTCAACCCGGACCAGGCGGCCTGACGATGGCATCGAACAGCCGGTTTTCTCGCGTCGCCGCCTCGACGGGCGAATGGTTCAACTACCGCGCGGGCGGGATGACGACGTGGTGGAACCGCCACGCCGCGCAGTACTACGCGCCGAAGAACTTCAACGTCTGGTACTACTTCGGCTCGCTCGCGATGTTCGTGCTCGTCAACCAGATCGTCACGGGGATCTGGCTCACGATGAACTACAAGCCGAGCGCGGCGGAAGCGTTCGCGTCGGTCGAATACATCATGCGCGACGTCGAATGGGGCTGGCTGATCCGCTACCTCCATTCGACCGGCGCGTCGGCGTTCTTCGCGGTGATCTACCTGCACATGTTCCGAGCGATGCTGTACGGCTCGTACCAGAAGCCGCGCGAGCTCGTGTGGGTGCTCGGCATGGTGATCTTCCTCGTCTCGATGGCGGAAGGCTTCTTCGGCTACGTGCTGCCGTGGGGCCAGATGTCGTACTGGGGCGCGCAGGTCATCACCTCGCTGTTCGGCGCGATTCCGTTCGTCGGCGAGGCGCTGGTCGAGTTCATCCGCGGCGACTACCTCATCTCGGATGCGACGCTCAACCGCTTCTTCGCGCTGCATGTCGTCGCGCTGCCGCTCGTGCTGCTGCTGCTCGTCTACCTGCACCTCATGGCGCTGCACGAGGTCGGCTCGAACAATCCGGAAGGCGTCGACATCAAGAAGCAGATCGGTGCGGACAAGGTCCCGCTCGACGGCATCCCGTTCCATCCGTACTACACGGTCAAGGACTCGTTCGGCGTCGCGTTCTTCCTGATCCTGTTCGCGTTCATCATCTTCTTCGAGCCGACGCTCGGCGGGTGGTTCCTCGAGCACGACAACTTCACCGAGGCCAATCCGCTCGTGACGCCCGAGCACATCAAGCCGGTGTGGTACTTCACGCCGTACTACGCGATGTTGCGCGCGATCCCCGACAAGCTGTTCGGCGTCGTCGTCATGGGCGCGGCCGTCATGATCCTGTTCCTCGTGCCGTGGCTCGACCGCTCGCCGGTGCGCGCGCTGCGCCATCGTCCGTTGCTCGCGAAGCTGATGCTCGGGCTGTTCGCCCTGTCGTTCATCCTGCTCGGCTGGCTCGGCGCCGTGCCGCCGACCGACAACAAGACCCTGCTCGCCCAGGTCCTGACGTTCTACTACTTCGCATTCTTCATCGCGATGCCCTTCTGGTCGCGCATCGGCCCGTTCGGGACGGTGCCGGACCGCGTGACGTACGGACATTGAGCCCATGAGCCTGCGCACTCTCCTCGTCCTGCTCGTCGCCCTCGCGGGTTCGCCGCCAGCACTTGCGGCGTCGGGAGGGGTGGCGATGCAATCCGCGCACACCAACGTCGGCAACACCGCGGCGCTGCAGCGCGGCGCACGGCTGTACATGAACTACTGCGCGTCGTGCCACTCGATGCAGTTCCTGCGCTACTCGCGCATGGCCGAGGACCTCGGGCTGACCGAAGAACAGGTCATGACGAACCTCAACCTGTCGGGCGCGAAGTTCGGCGAGACGATCCGCGCCGGCATGCCGCGCGCGAACGCCGAGGCGTGGTTCGGCACCGCGCCGCCCGACCTGTCGCTGACGGCGCGGTCGCGCGGCGTCGACTGGATCTTCAACTACCTCAAATCGTTCTACGCCGACCCGGACCGCGCAGCGGGCTGGAACAACACGATCCTCCCCGGTGCTGCGATGCCGCACGTGCTGTGGGAGCTGCAGGGCTCGCAGGTCCCCGTGACGCATCCGCCGGAAACGGGCAAGGACGGGAAGCCCGAGGCGTGCAAGGGCCCGACGATCGGCGCGGCGTGCTTCGTCGCGTTCGAAACCGCGAGTCCCGGCGCTCTCAGCCCCGCGGAGTACGACGAAGTGGTCCGCGACATCACGACCTTCATGCAGTACGCCGCCGAGCCTGCCGCATTGCAGCGCGAGAAATACGGCGTCTGGGTCATCCTGTTCCTCGCCGTGCTGACGTTCCTGCTCTGGATGCTGAAGCACGAGTACTGGCGCGACGTGCACTGACCGCAGGGCGTTCGCCCCGGGTCCAGCGAATTCAACAACTTGCGGCTTGCCCCGCCAGCGATACGAGCCCCGTCCGCGCGTGAGCTTGCGCGCGCAACTCCCGGTTTTTTCGGCGCTTCACGTCTTTCAAGCGCGCTTGGGCCGGTGTAGTCTTTAACGGCCTCGGCTTGCGCCGTGGCGCGACGTTCAGGGGCAGGACGCGAAGGGATCGCACGCGGAACACGACGCGGTCCGAGTACGCACGGGGAATCGGGGACAATGGCACTTAGCCCATCGCTCGCCAGTTGGGGCAAGCGCAAGCCGAGCGCGACGCTGCGCTCGCGAACCGTCTTGACGCTCTATTCGGGTCGCAACGATCTCGACAGCCATCGCGCCCGCCTCGTGCTCGCCGCGAAGGGCGTCACGTACGACCTCGTCATGGTCGATCCGTCGGATCCGCCCGAGGACCTGCTCGATCTCAACCCGTACCAGACCGTGCCGACACTCGTCGACCGCGACCTCGTGCTTTACGACGTCAACGTCATTTCCGAGTACATCGACGAGCGCTATCCGCACCCGCCGCTGATGCCGGTCGACCCGCTGTCGCGCGCGCGCGTGCGGCTCGGGATCGTGCGGCTGCAACGCGACTGGTTCGGCTACGTCGACACGATCCAGAACGGCACGAAGAGCACCTCGGAGACCGCGCGCAAGCGGCTGCGCGAGGCCCTGCTCGCGTCGGTGCCGGTGTTCAAGGCCTCGAAGTTCTTCCTCAATACCGAGATGAGCCTCGCCGACTGCGCGCTGGCCCCGCTCGTCTGGCGGCTTCACAGCCTCAACATCCAGTTGCCACGCGAAGCGCAGCTGATCCTCGACTACGGCGAGCGGATCTTCCGCAACCCCGCGTGGAACCGCAGCATGACCGATGACGAGAAGCTGCTCCGGCCAGAGGCCGCCTGACGGCGCCCGCATGGTGGTTTGATATTCTCGCCCCATGCCGGTCACGCAGAAGCTCACCTCCAACCGCCCGTACCTGATCCGCGCGATCTACGACTGGATCAGCGACAACGGGCTGACGCCGTATCTCCTGGTCGACGCGCGCTCGGAAGGGGTGCGCGTGCCGCCCGGTGCGGTCAAGGACGGCCAGGTCGTCCTCAATGTCGCGGTGCGCGCGGTGTCCGAGCTCGAGCTCGGCAACCAGTCGATCGAGTTCACCGCGCGGTTTTCCGGCGCGAGCCACCAGGTCGCGGTGCCGGTGTCGGCCGTTCTCGCGATCTACGCGCAGGAGAACGGGCAGGGCATGATGTTCCCGGCCGAGACTGCCGAAGGCGCGGACGCCGCCGGTGCGCCGGACCAGCCCGAGCCGCCGCGCAAGGGACCGACGCTGCGCGTCGTGAAGTAGGAGGGCGGGGGTTTCATCGACCGCGTCCTGATCTGATGGTCCTCGACCGGGGCTCAAGCCTCCCGACAGTGCTCGCGACCGCGCGCGCGTGAACGCGATCACACGCCGGGACGCGGCGGGCCCTACAATTCGCGGGACCGGGTGGGGAGTCCGGCAGGACACGGGCAGGGCGTGATCCAGGTTCCGGGTTATCTGATCAAGCGCGAGATCGGCAAGGGCGGCATGGCGACCGTCTACCTTGCCGTGCAGGCGTCGCTCGACCGCGAGGTCGCGCTGAAGGTCATGCAGCCGACGCTCGCGAACGATCCGAACTTCTCGCGGCGTTTCATGCAGGAGGCGCGCACGCTCGCGTCGCTGTCGCATCCGCACATCGTCGCCGTCTACGACGTCGGCGTGACCGAGGCGCAGCTGCACTACTTCTCGATGCAGCACCTGCCGGGTGGGGATTTCTCCCACAAGATCCGTGACGGCGTCGGCGAGACCGAGGTCGTGCGCGTGCTCGCCGGCGTCGCGCGCGCGCTCGGCTTCGCGCACCAGCGCGGTTTCGTGCACCGCGACGTCTCGCCCGCGAACATCCTCTACGACGCGAGCGGCCATCCCGTGCTGACCGACTTCGGCATCGCGCGCGCGGTTGCGCGCACGTCCCGATTGACGAACGCGGGCGTCTCGGTCGGCACGAGCCAGTACATGAGCCCCGAGCAGGCGCGCGCCGCCGACGTCGACGCGCGCTCGGACATCTATTCGCTCGGCTGCGTCGCGTTCGAGGCGCTGGCCGGCAAGCCGCCGTACTCGGGCGACGACGGATTCGCGATCGCGTATGCGCACGTGTTCGAGCCGATCCCGCGGCTGCCCGAGAGCCTCGCGCACTGGCAGCCGCTGATCGACCGGTCGCTCGCGAAGAACCCCGCCGAGCGTTACGCGAATCTCGACGAGTTCCTCGAAGCGCTCGCGCGCGTCGGCGCCGCGCCGCTGCCGATCGAACCCGGGCCCGAGCCCGAGGCCTTCGACGACAGCGACTTCATGCCGCTTGGCGGCGCGCAGCGCACGCAGCAGATCCCGGCGGAGCTGCTCGGCGTCCTGCCGGCGATGCCCGCGGCGGCGGAGCCGCGCGCGGAGGAGCCTCAGGCGGAACCCGTACGCCGCGCCGCCGCGCGCG
>DATLNY010000102.1:0-4519 GCA_035536495.1 Candidatus Saccharimonadia bacterium
CTCGAGGAAGCGCCGCAGGCGTTGCAGGAAGGTTTCGTCGAGCGGCGCGGGACCGCCGAGCGAGAGCGACAGGCCATGGCACGCGAGCGTCGTGCGCTCGCTGATCGCGCGAAAGCGCTTGCCGAGCATGCCGCCGACGCCGATCCAGTTCTCCGGCGCGACTTCGACGAAATCGAGCGCGTCGGATGGTGCGTCCTGCAGCGGGCCGAGCAAGGCCCGCCGCAGTCCGAGCCCGGCCCCGTGCAACGCGTGCGTGCTGGGGCCGGACATCATCGGTCGGTCAGGCCGCGCCGCCGCAGGAACCTTCCTTGCCTTTCTCGCCGCCGCACGAGCCTTCCTTGCCCTTCTCGCCGCCGCAGGAGCCTTCCTTGCCCTTCTCGCCGCCGCACTTGCCTTCGCCGCACTTGCCTTCCTTGCCCTTGTGCGCCGCGTGGTACACGTCGCGCTCGGCCTGGGTGACGTTGCCGTCCTTGTTCGTGTCGACGGCCGCGAACATCGCAGCGGCGTGCGCCGTGTGCTCTGCGCGCGTGACGGTGCCGTCCTTGTTCGCGTCGGCCATGCCCATGCCGCACTTGCCTTCGCCGCACTTACCCTCGCCGCCGGCCGAGAGCATGTATCCCGATCCGAGGTCCACCAGGGCGAACGCAGGTGCCGCATTGGCGGCGGACACCGAACCGAGCAGCGCCGTGCCGAGTGCAATCGCGAGGGGTTTACAGACTTTGTGGGACATTGGATATCTCCGTGAGACGTTGGATGAATGCGGGATTGCGCCCGCGCCGTGGACCTTTGCGCCCGTGACGATGCTGCAGCGGGGAGGGCGTCTGTCGCAGTCCCGCTGGTTCTTGCCGTTGAATCCTAATCGTTGTGCCGCCGCGGAATCCCCCGTGCGGGGCTGGAATGGAAAAGTACCCCTGTCGCACCGCAGCAAACAAGACGCGGATCTTGCGCGCGCCGGTCGTCGTGCAGACCGCCGCGGATGCGAAATTCTTTCATCGGGCGCGGCGACCGTGCTGAAACCGGCCGCCGGGGCGGTGCGCGCCGCGACTCTACCGGGCGCTCGTCACGGGACCGTGAAACCGTCGTGCGGCAAGGCGACGCCGGCACGCGTCAGACCGTTTTGTCGGGGTACTCGCACAGGTCGCGGATCGGGCAGATCGGGCAGTCCGGCCGGCGCGCCTTGCAGACATAGCGCCCGTGCAGGATCAGCCAGTGGTGGGCGTGGCGGCGATACGCTGCGGGAACCTGCTTCAGCAGCCCTGTTTCGACCGCTAGCGGATTCGATCCGCGCGCGAGCCCGGTGCGGTTCGCGACGCGGAAGATGTGCGTGTCGACGGCGATCGTGTCCTCGCCGAACGCCGTGTTGAGCACGACGTTCGCGGTCTTGCGGCCGACGCCGGGCAGCGCCTCGAGCGCCTCGCGATTTCGCGGCACCTCGCCGCCATGCTGCTCGACGAGCGCGCGGCACGTCGCGATGACGTGCTTCGCCTTGGTGTTGAACAGGCCGATCGTGCTGATGCGTCGCTTGAGCGCGTCCTCGCCGAGCGCGAGCATCGCCGCTGGGGTGCGCGCGAGCGGAAAAAGCGTGCGCGTCGCCTTGTTGACGCCGGCGTCGGTCGACTGCGCCGAGAGCAGCACCGCGATCAGCAGCTCGAACGGGCTGCCGTGCTCGAGCTCCGTGGTCGGATTCGGGTTGAGCTCCTGCAGGCGGCGGAAGATTTCGGCGCGTCGGGCGGGTGTCATGCGGCTTCGACTCCGGTCCTGCGACTCACGCGCTTCCGGCGCCACGCTTCGCCGCGGCGCGCGCGAGTGCCGCCTCGACGGGATCGACTTCGGGCACCGAGCCGTGGGCAGCGGACGACAGCGCGGCGAGCTTCGCCGATCGATCCGCCTGCAAGCGGGCGTGACGCGCGACCCGCGCGAGGTGCCGCGCCCGCCACCGCGCGGCTGCGGCGCGTTGCGCATCGCGCGCGACCAGTGCGTTCACAGGCGGCTTCGGGACAATGACGATGCAGTCGACCGGGCAGGGCGGGATGCACAGCTCGCATCCGGTGCACTCGTCCACCAGCACCACGTGCATCCGCTTCGACGCGCCGACGATCGCATCGACCGGGCAGGCATCGATGCACTTGGTGCAGCCGATGCAGATCGACTCGTCGATCCGCACGAGCTGCGGGGGCTTCGTGACGCCACGCGTCGGATCGACCGGTTTTGCGTCACGCCCGAGCAGCCGCGCGAGGTCGCGGACGCCGCTTGCGCCGCCGGGCGGGCAGCGATCGATGTCCGCCTCGCCGCGCGCGATCGCCTCTGCGTAGGGCCGGCAGCCGGCAAAGCCGCACTGCGTGCACTGCGTCTGCGGAAGCAGGTCATCGATCGCATCCGCGAGCAGCAGCGTTTCCTGCATCGACGCCCCCCGTTCGCGCTAGCTGACCTTCATCCCCGGTTCCGCGCCGGAATCCGGTGAAAGGAGGAATGGGCCGCCGCGCTGGTCGCTCGCCGCGAGCACCATGCCTTCGGAGAGCCCGAAGCGCATCTTGCGCGGCGCGAGATTCGCAACCATGACGGTCAGGCGACCGACGAGGAGGGCCGGGTCATACGCCGACTTGATGCCGGCGAACACCTGGCGCTGCTCCGTGCCGAGGTCGAGCTTGAGACGCAGCAGCTTGTCGGCCTCGGGCACGGCTTCCGCCTCGACGATGCGTGCGACGCGCAGGTCGATTTTCGTGAAGTCGTCGATCGAGATCCTTGCGGGGTCCGTCTATGGCCGAACCGTAGGAGGGGCCTCAGCCCCGAACGGCGCCGCGGTCGGGGCTGAGGCCCCTCCTACAGCGGCGGCTCCGACGGGCACCGGTCTGCCGACCGGCGCCGAAGCCACGGCGGTCGGCGCAGTCGGCTGCAGGTCTTCCTTCGATGCGTCGACCATGGCGGCGATCGTCCTCGGATCGATACGGGTGGCAAGGTGCTCGTACGTGCGGATCCGCGTCAGCGGCAGCGCTGTCAGCGCGAAGCGCAGCCGCGCGCGCGCGTCGAGGAGTACGTCGTCGAGCATGAACAGGCGCAGCACGCGCGAGGCGAGCTGCGGCAGGATCGGCGCGAGCAGGATCGCGAGCACGAAGAACGCGCGCAGTGCGTCGCTGCAGATCGCGTGCAGCTCGTCGCGGCGTGATTCGTCCTTCGCGAGCAGCCAGGGCTTGCGCTCGTCCCAGCGCTGGTTGACGACGTCGGCGAGCCGCATCGTCTCGCGCACGACGAAGTTGAGGTCGTCCCGCTCGTAGCCGTCGACGATGCGCGCCTCGGCCGCGCGCACGAGCCCGACGAGCGACGTGACTGCCGGCGCGGGGTCGGCGGGGCAGAGCGTGCCGTCGAAATGGCGCGTCACGAAGCCCGACGCGCGGCTCGCGATGTTGACGAGCTTGCCGACGAGGTCGGCGTTGACGCGCTGCGCGAAGTCCTCGAGGTTGAGGTCGAGGTCGTCGACGCCGCCGCTCGACTTCGCCGCGTAGTAGTAGCGCAGGTAGTCAGGCTCGAGCCCGTGCTCGAGGAACGCGCGCGCGAGGATGAACGTGCCGCGCGACTTCGACATCTTCGCGCCGTTGACGGTGAGGTAGCCGTTGACGTGCAGCGCGGTCGGCACGCGATGGCCGGAGCCCTCGAGCACCGCGGGCCAGAACAGCCCGTGGAAATTCACGATGTCCTTGCCGATGAAGTGATGCAGTTCGGTCGTGCTGCCGGCCTTCGTGTAATGGTCGAAGTCGAGCCCGCGATGGCGGCACAGCGCCGCGAAGCTCGCGAAGTAGCCGATCGGCGCGTCGAGCCAGACGTAGAAGTACTTGCCGGGCGCGCCGGGGATCTCGAAGCCGAAATACGGCGCGTCGCGCGAGATGTCCCAGTCGCGCAGCTCCGCCCCGAGCCACTCGTCGAGCTTCGCGCGCACGCCGGCGTTCGCGAAGCGCGGATCCGCGACGAGCCGGCCGAGCAGCTCGCGGAAATGCGAGGGCTGGAAGAAGAAATGCTCGGAGCGGCGCAGCTCGGGCGTGGCGCCCGACACGACCGAGCGCGGGTTCTTGAGGTCGGTCGGCGAATACGCCTTGCCGCAGACTTCGCAGTTGTCGCCGTACTGGTCGGCCGCGCCGCAGTTCGGGCACTCGCCCTTGACGTATCGGTCGGGCAGGAACATCTGCCGCGCAGGATCGTAAAGCTGCTCGATCGAGCGCCGCGCGATGTGCCCGCCCTCGGAGAGGCGCGCGTACATCAGCTCCGTCAGCGCGCGGTTCTCCTCGCTGTGGGTCGAGTGGTAATGGTCGAACGCGACGTGGAAGTCTGCGAAGTCGCGCTCGTGCGCGGTGCGCATCGATTCGATGAACGCCTCCGGCGTCACGCCGGCCTTTTCGGCCGCGAGCATGATCGGCGTGCCGTGCGCATCGTCCGCGCAGACGAAATGCACCGTGTGCCCGCGCATGCGCTGCGCGCGCACGTAGATGTCGCCCTGGATGTAGCCGACGAGGTGGCCGAGGTGCAGCGG
>DATLNY010000103.1:0-3145 GCA_035536495.1 Candidatus Saccharimonadia bacterium
CGTCTCGATGATCGGCAGCGCGGTGAGCGAGCCGGTCTTGCCCGTCACGGCGCCGTTCGTCGCCTTCTCGACATACGCGGCGCTCACGCGCGCGGCGCGCTCGAGCAGGCGGGAGTGGAGATAGAACACGTCGCCCGGATAGGCTTCACGACCCGGCGGACGACGCAGCAGCAGCGAGATCTGGCGGTACGCGACGGCCTGCTTCGAGAGATCGTCGTAGATGATCAGCGCATCCTCGCCGCGGTCGAGGAAGTACTCGCCCATCGCGCAGCCCGAGTACGCCGAGATGTACTGCATCGCGGCCGATTCGGACGCGGCCGCCGCGACGATGATCGTGTTCGAAAGCGCGCCGTGCTCCTCGAGCCGGCGCACGACGTTCGCGATCGACGAGGCCTTCTGGCCGATCGCGACGTAGACGCATTTGATGCCGGAATTCTTCTGGTTGATGATCGTGTCGATCGCGACCGCGGTCTTGCCGGTCTGCCGGTCGCCGATGATGAGCTCGCGCTGGCCGCGGCCGATCGGGATCATCGCGTCGATCGACTTGTAGCCGGTCTGCACGGGCTGCGAGACCGACTGGCGCCAGATCACGCCCGGCGCGACGCGCTCGATCGGCGCCGAGGTCTTTGCGTTGAGCGGACCCTTGCCGTCGATCGGCTCGCCGAGCGCGTTGACGACGCGGCCGAGGAGCTCCGGACCGGTCGGGACCTCGAGGATGCGGCCGGTCGTCTTGACCGTGTCGCCCTCGCGCAGGTGCTCCCAGTCGCCGAGCACGACCGAGCCGACCGAGTCGCGCTCGAGGTTCAGCGCGAGCGCGAACGAGCCGCCCGGCAGCTCGATCATCTCGCCGGCCATGACGTCCGCGAGCCCATGCACGCGCACGATGCCGTCGGAGACCGAGACGATCGAGCCTTCGTTGCGCGCCTCGGCCTGCACCTTGAACTGCTCGATGCGGGTCCGGATCAGGTCGGAGATTTCTGAGGGATTGAGCTGCGTCGTTGCCATGGTTACCTGTCCGCTGATGGGCACGACTGCGTCGCGCCCGTTCGAATGAATTCGGAAATTACTGCGCGAGCGCCTGGCCGAGCCGCTCGAGCCGGCCGCGCACCGACGCGTCGATGACGACGTCGCCGGCATCGATGACCGCGCCGCCGATGACCGATTCGTCGATGACGCTGACGAGCTCGATCTCGCGCGCGAAACGCTTCTTGAGCGCCGCCCTGAGCGCGTCCGCCTGCGCGCCCTCGACCGGGACCGCCGCGCGCACGGTCACGTGCAGCACGCCTTCGCGCTCGCGCTTGAGCGCATCGAATTGCTGCGCGATCGCCGGCAGGTGCTCGAGCCGGCGGTTCTGCGCGAGCGTGCCGATGAACGCGGCGAACGGCGAGTCCGCGGCGACGCTGTCGGGCAGGAACAGGCGCAGCAGCTGCGCGTCGGGCACGCGCGGATCGCCGATCATCGAGCCGACCGCATCGTGCGATGCGACCGCGGCGGAAAAGCGCAGCCCCTCCTGCCACGCGTCCAGCGCGCCGGCCGACTGCGCCGTCTCGAATGCGGCGCGCGCGTAGGGCCGGGCGAGCGTGGTCGTGGCGCTCATCAGATCTCCTTCGCGAGCTCGTCGAGCAGGTCGCGATGACGCGCGCCGTCGATCTCACGACGCAGGATCTTCTCGGCACCCTTCATCGCGAGCGCGGCGACCTGCTGGCGCAGCACGTCCTTCGCGTGGTGCGAAAGATTCTCGATCTCGGATTCCGCCGCGGCCTTGCGGCGCGCGCCTTCGTCGAGCGCGTCCTCGCGCGCCTGGTCGACGATGTGGTTGTACTGGCCGTGCGCCTTCTCGAGGATCGCCTGCGCCTCGCTGCGCGCCTTGCGGATCTCGTCGGCGACCTTGACGTCGGCGTCCTTGAGCTCGGCGCGCGCGCGATCCGCCGCCGCGAGGCCCTCGGCGATCTTGTGCTGGCGCTCCTCGATCGCGGCCATGATGTTCGGCCAGCCGTACTTCATCACCAGCAGGACCGTCGCGAAGAACGCGAGTCCCTGGATGACGAGGGTGATCGTGATGCTCATCTTGTGATCTCCTTCCCGACGGGCGGCGCGCGATGCGCCGCCGGGTGCTGGCCCGCCTTACTCGAGGCCGAGCGCCGACAGGAAGGGATTCGCGAAGATCAGCAGCAACGCGATCGCGACGCCGATGATCGGGATCGCGTCGAGCAAGCCCGCGACGATGAACATCTTCGTCTGCAGCATCGGCGCGAGCTCGGGCTGGCGCGAAGTGCCCTCGAGCAGCTTGCCGCCGAGCAGCGCAAAGCCGATTGCGGTTCCGAGTGCGCCGAGGCCGATCAGCAGGGCCGCCGCGATCACGGTCATGCCCATGACGTCGGCGATGAGGGTTGGGTTTTCCATGGTGTTCTCCGTCGCTTGCTCAGTTGGAATGGTCGAAACGAATGAAGCTCAGTGGTGTTCGGCCGCGAGGCTCAGGTACACGATCGTGAGCGTCATGAAGATGAAAGCCTGCAGCGTGATGATCAGGATGTGGAACACCGTCCACACGAAGCTCGACACGAACTGCAGCGGCGCCATCACCCAGGTCACCCAGTGATCGAGGGCCGCGCCGAGCGTCATCACGGCGATCAGGATGAAGATCAGCTCACCCGCGTACATGTTTCCGAACAGTCGCAGCGAGAGCGAGAGCGGGCGCACCGCTTCCTCGATCACGCGCAGCAGCAGGTTCGCCGGGGCGGCCTTGATGCCGAACGGCGCGGTGACCCACTCCTTGAAGAACCCGCCGACGCCCTTGTGCCTGATGCCGAAGTACTGGATCAGCAGGAACACGGTCAGTGCCATGCCGATAGTCGTGTTCATGTCGGCGGTCGGCACGACGCGCAGGTACGGCACGCCGGCGGCGCCCGCAGCGGCGGGCAGCGCGTCGACGGGCAGCATGTCCATGAAGTTCATCAGGAACACGAGGCAGAAGATCGTCAGCGCGAGCGGCGCGATCAGTTTCGAGCGGCCGTGGAACGTGTCCTTCACCATGCCGTCGACGAACTCGACGACCATCTCGACGAAGCACTGGAATTTGCCGGGAACGCCTGCGGTCGCGCGGCGCGAGACCCGCAGGAAAACGATCAGGAACACCAGGATCGCG
>DATLNY010000104.1:0-12681 GCA_035536495.1 Candidatus Saccharimonadia bacterium
GATCTTGTCGTTCGCGACGCCGGCATGACTCATGCCCGCGAGATCACCCTTGACGTCGGCGAGGAACACCGGCACGCCGAGGCGCGAGAAGCCTTCCGCGAGCACCATCAGCGAAACCGACTTGCCCGTGCCCGTCGCGCCGGCGATCAGGCCGTGTCGGTTCGCGTATTTCGGCAGCAGGTAGACGTCCCTGTCGCCCTTGCCGAGCAGGATCTCGTTCAAGCGTGTCTCCTCGATGTCGCCGCCGATTCTAGCGGCCGCGCCTGTACCGGGTGCTGCGCGCGAAGTCGGGTCCGCTATCGGATCGCCGGGGATTCGACTACCGTAGCGCGCCATGAAAAGCCTCCTGACGCTGGTTGCAACCGCCGCGCTCGTCGCGTGCGCACAGGGTCCGGCCGCACGCGAAACTGCTCGCGCGGGCAGGATCGACGATGCGAAGGTCGACACGATCTATCGCGAGCTCGCGAGCGCATCGGCGATGGCCGACGACGCGCTCGCGAAGGGCCGCGACGGCGATCCCACTGCGGCTTCGCATGCGCTGACGACCGCGCGCGAAGCGCTGACGGCCGCCGGCGGGCGCTGCGTCGATACGCCCGGCTGCGAGATCGAGCGCGTGCTCGCCGCGCAGGATGCGCTGATCGAGCGGCAATCGCGCGCCCTGCTCGGAGCCGACGACAGCACCGCGCCGACCGACGAGGAAGTCACGGCGGAGGCGGGCGGCCGCGGCTCGCCGATCGTCCGGTCGATGCCCCAGGCCGGTCGAGCGGTTTCGTTGCTGAAGGGCAAGGACCTGCGCAGCGTCATCCGGCTCAACGACGCGGTGAAGGCCTCGATCGAGGAATGGCTGACGTGGATGCGGCCGAACCTGCTCGAGGCGTACGAGAATTACCAGTACATGCGCCATCGCATGTGGCCCGAGTACGAGAAGGCCGGGTTGCCCGAGGCGCTGCTGTTCGGGATCCTCGCGAAGGAGTCTGGCGGCAAGGTCCACGCGGTTTCCCGCGCGGGCGCGTCAGGGCCGCTGCAGTTCATGCCTCATACGGGCGTGCGCTACGGACTCGGCCAGCACGGCGGCTTCGACCAGCGCTTCGATCCGACCGCCGCGACGCGCGCGAACGTCGCCTACCTCAACGACCAGTTTCGCGTGCTGAACAACAACCTCGAGCTCGCGCTCGGCGCGTACAACGGCGGGGAAGGGCGCATGCAGCGGCTCTCGCCCGGCGGGCGCCGGCCGTTCTGGGACAACGCGGTGCTCGGCAAGCTGCCGCCCGAGACGCGCGAATACGTGCCGATGGTGCTCGCCGCCGCGTGGCTCTACCTGCACCCGGAGGAATACAACCTGACGTTTCCGATCATCGATGCGGAGCCCGCGAAGGTGACGCTCGCGCAGTCGCTGTCGATCAACGAGATCGCGGTCTGCATCGGCCAGGCAGGCAACGAGCGCGGCTGGTTCCGCACGCTGCGCAATCTCAACCCGCGTTACGACGCGAACGTCCGGATCGCGCGCGGCACGGCGCTGGAATTGCCGAAGGCCGCCGTCGCGGGATTCCAGCGCAATTGCAGCGGCGGAAGGCTCCTCGCGACGGCGATGGAGCTGCACGATGCGAAGCCGCCGATCGCCCCGGCGTGGCGCGCACCGGCGGCGGCGTCGCGCACGCACGTCGTGCGTCGCGGCGAGACGCTCTCGTCGATCGCGCGCAAGTTCAGGTGCGGCGACGTGCGCCGCATTGCGCAGGCGAACCGCATCAAGGCGCCGGGCTATTCGATCCGCGTCGGTCAGCGGATCGTCGTGCCGGCCTGCAGCGCGTAGGCTGCGGGCGGCTCAGGCAGCGGCGCGCGCGCCGCGCGGGGTCTCGCGCAACTGGCGCAGGACGCGTGCGACGCGGCGATGGATCTCCTGCAGGTCCTCGTTCGAGGAATCCCGCGTCTCGAGGAATGCCGCGCCGAGCCAGTGCGCCACGGCGTGCAGCCGCATCTGCGTGTTGCTCGAGCGAACGCGCGAAAACGCTTCACCGGAGCTGCGCAGCAATTCGGCGCCCGGCGCCTGGGTCTTGCGCTCGGCGAGCTCGGAGAGCTGGCGCCGATCCTGGCGATCGAAGCCTTCGACCGCCTTGCTGACGACGCCGAGCTGGTAGCTCATGAGGAGATAGCGATACATCGCGTCGACCCGTCCGAACAAACCGACCTTCGCTGCTTCCGTCACGTGCGTTCTCCCGACCGATGGTCCGATTCTGCGGACAGACGCGGACGGCATGTGCGAGGGCGGTCACAAAATGACGCCCTGCGTCAGGTCCGCAGGCGTGATCGTGCAAATTGCGACTTGCCCGGCAACGTCAGCGCACCGAAGGCGCGGCGAGCCTCTGCCCGACGCGGACCGCGTCGCCGGCCGAAAGATGCGGATCGAGCTCGATTCCCGGCGGCAGCAGCACGACGACCGTCGAGCCCATGTTGAATCGCCCGAGCTCCGCATTGCGCTCGAGCGCGATGCGAGGCTGCGCGTCGCGATACTCGCGCCGCCGGATATCGCGCGCATACGGCGGGATCTCGACACCGCCGAACACGGTCTCCACGCCGGACACCAGCATCGCGCCGACGAGCACGACGGCCATCGGGCCGAGCGTGGTGTCGAAATGGCATGCGAGCCGCTCGTTGCGCGCGAACAGTCCCGGGATGTCCGCGACGGTGAACGGCGCGACGCTGAACAGCCGCCCCGGCACGTGCACGGTTTCGAGCAGCGTGCCGGCACACGGCATGTGGATGCGGTGGTAGTCGCGCGGCGCGAGGTAGACCGTGATGAACGAGCCGCCCGCGTACTGGCCCGCCGCCGCCTCGTCGGCGAGCAGCTCGGCGACGGTGAACCCGTGCTGCTTCGCCTGCACGATGCGACCGGCTTCGATGCGACCGAGCTCGCTGATGCGGCCATCGGCCGGCATAAGGATCGCCCGGGGCGATGGGTGAGGCGGACGGGCGCCGGGCTTGAGCGCGCGCGTGAACCAGGCGTTGAAATGCGGGTAGTCGTCGAGGTTCGTGCTCGCAGCCTCGGCGAAGTCGACGTCGTACAGCCGGATGATCGTGCGGATCAGGAAGTTCTTCCACGGCTTGAAGCGCCAACGTGTCGCGGCATACACGACGCGCGAGAGCAGCTTCGCCGGCAGCAGGTGCTGCAGCAGGATCGCGGGCTTCATCGCGCGCCTCCGGCGAGCTGCGCGAGATCGGCGGCAATGCGGTTCGGATCGAGCGGCGGCCGCATGATGCCCCGTATCGTCGCGTCCGGGCCGAGCAGCACGAGGTGGGCGGTGTGGTCGATCGTGTAGTCCTCGCCCTGGGGGGATTTCATGTAGACGACGCCGAGGTCGCGCGTCAGCGCGTCGAGCGCCGCGCCGTCGCCGGTCGCCGCGACGATGCGGGGGCTGAAGTACGCGGCGTACGCGCCGGCCCTCGACGGCGTGTCGTGTTCCGGGTCGACCGAGACGAACACGAGCTGCACGGACGCGCCCGGCGCGCTCGCCGCGAGCACCTTTTCGACCTGCGGCCACAACGCGAGCGTCGTCGGGCAGACGTCAGGACAGCGAGTGAAACCGAAGAACATGACGGTCCAGCGCCCGGCGAGGTCGGCTTTCGTGAAGCGCGCCCCGTTGCTTCGTTCGAGCGAGAACGCAGCGACCGGACGCGGCTCCGGATACATCAGCGTCGCGGCCATCGCGGTCGGGACGCCCGGCCGCGGCGCGTAGATGCGCTGTCCGAGCATGAGGCCGAGGCCCGCGAACAGCGCGGCGACGAGGATGAACCAGGTGGTGGCCTTGCTCGAGGGCATGCATCCGCCAGCGCCGAAGGGTGCGTAGTCTAACGGCGGGAGGGCCGGCGATTCGCGACAATCACATCGCGCTCCGACACAATATGCGTCGATGCCGACCGAGCTTCGAACGATCATCGACTTCATCCGCTGGGGCGCGAGCCGTTTCAGCGCGGCGGGGCTTTCGTTCGGGCACAGCTACGACAACGCGCTCGACGAAGCGACCCAGCTCGTGCTGCACGCGCTGCACCTGCCGCACGACCTGTCGCCCGCGTACGGTCAGGCGAAGCTGACGGCCGACGAGCGCGCCGCGGTGCTCGCGCTGTTCGAGCGCCGCATCGACGAGCGCAAGCCCGCTGCGTACCTCACGGGCGAAGCATGGTTCGCGGGCCTTTCGTTCAAGTCCGACGAACGCGCGCTCGTGCCGCGCTCGCCGATCGCGGAGCTGATCGAGTCGCGGTTCGAACCGTGGCTCGCCGGCCGCGACGTGCAGCGCGCGCTCGACCTGTGCCCCGGCTCGGGCTGCATCGCGATCGCGATGGCGGTGTACGCACCCGACTGGCGCGTCGACGGCATCGACATCAGCGAAGCGGCGCTGTCGCTCGCACGCGAGAACGCGCAGGCGCTGCACGTCGCCGATCGCGTCCGGTTCCTGCGTTCCGACCTGTTCCAGGGTGTCGCTGCCGAGCGCTACGACCTCATCGTCAGCAACCCGCCGTACGTATCGAACGAGCACGTCGATGCGCTGCCGCGCGAGTACGGCTACGAGCCCGAGCTCGGCCTGCGCGCGGGCGAGGATGGGCTCGATTTCGCATTGCGGATCCTCGCGGAAGCGCCCGGCCACCTGACCGAGGACGGGCGGCTCATCGTCGAGGTCGGGGACAGCGAGCACGCTCTCGCAGCGCTGCTGCCAGAAGTCCCGTTCACGTGGATCGAGTTCAGGGTCGGACAGATGGGCGTATTCGCGCTCGAGCGCGGCGAGCTGCTCGCACACGCGCCGGCGATCCGCGCCGCGCTGGCTGCGCGATGAGCAGCAACACGTTCGGAAAGCTCTTCGCGGTCACGACGTTCGGCGAGAGCCACGGGCCCGCGATCGGCTGCGTGATCGACGGGTGCCCCCCGGGGCTTGCGCTTTCGCCGCACGAGTTCGCGCACGATCTGGAGCGCCGTGCGACGGGGCGTTCGCGCCACACCTCGCAGCGGCACGAGCAGGACGAGGTCGAGATCCTTTCCGGCGTCTACGAGGGATTGACGACCGGCACGCCGATCGCGCTGCTCGTGCGCAACACCGACGCGAAGTCGAAGGACTACGCCGGGCTCGTCGACACGTTCCGGCCCGGGCATGCCGACTACACATATCTCAAGAAATACGGCATACGCGATCCGCGCGGCGGCGGGCGCTCGAGCGCGCGCGAGACGACGATGCGCGTCGCCGCGGCGGTGGTCGCGAAGAAGTGGCTGCTCGCGCGCCACGGCATCGTCGTGCGCGGATATCTCTCGGGCCTCGGTCCGCTCGTGCCGCGCGCGTTCGACTGGGCCGCGGTCGGGGACAACGCGTTCTTCTGGCCCGACGCCGCGATGGTGCCGGAGCTCGAGGCGTACATGGACGCGTTGCGCAAGTCCGGGGATTCGGTCGGCGCGCGCGTCGACGTCGAGGCGACGAACGTTCCCGCCGGGCTTGGCGAGCCGATCTACGGCAAGCTTGACGCCGAGCTTGCGAGCGCGCTGATGGGCATCAACGCGGTCAAGGGCGTCGAGATCGGCGCGGGCTTCGCCGCAGTCACGCAGAAGGGCACCGAGCATCGCGACGAGATGACGCCCGCGGGGTTCCTGTCGAACCACGCCGGCGGCATCCTCGGCGGCATCTCGACCGGACAGGCCGTGCGCGCGTCGATCGCGCTGAAGCCGGCGTCGAGCATCCGCCTGCCGGGCCGCAGCGTGAACCTCGCTGGCGAGCCGGTAGAAGTAGCGACGAAGGGCCGCCACGATCCGTGCGTCGGCATCCGCGCGACGCCGATCGCCGAGGCGATGGTCGCGCTCGTGCTCGCCGACCACGTGCTGCGGCACCGCGCGCAGTGCGGCGACGTCGTCGACGCCGGACCAACGATTCCCGGAAAGGTGTCGCAATGACGCGGAAGCAGTGCAAGGTAGCGGTCGTCGGTGCGACCGGCGCGGTCGGCGAGATGCTGTTGTCGATGCTCGTCAAGCGCAGGTTCCCGATCGGCGAGCTCGTGCCGCTCGCGAGCGAGCGCTCGGCCGGCTCGCAGGTCGAGTACGGCAACCGCCAGGTGCTCGTGCGCGAGCTCGACAGCTACGACTTCGCCGGCGTCGACATCGCGTTCTTCTCTGCCGGGGCGAAGGTCTCCGCAGCGCACGCGCCGCGCGCCGCCGCGGCGGGCGCGCTCGTGATCGACAACACCTCGCAGTTCCGCTACGACGACGACGTGCCGCTCGTCGTGTCTGAGGTCAACCCGCATGCGATGCGAACGCGTCCGCGCGGCATCGTCGCGAATCCGAACTGCTCGACGATGCAGCTGATGGTCGCGCTCGCGCCGATCCACCGCGCGGCCGGGATCGAGCGCATCAACATCGCGACCTACCAGTCGGTTTCCGGCGCGGGCCGGTCCGGGCTCGAGGAGCTCGGCCGCCAGTCGGGGCAGCTCCTGAATTTCCAGGCGGTCAAGCCGGCGAAGTTCCCGTACCAGATCGCGTTCAACGTCATCCCGCACATCGACGAATTCCTCGACAACGGCTACACGAAGGAAGAGATGAAGCTCGTGTGGGAGACGCAGAAGATCCTCGAAGCGCCGCAGATCCGCGTCAATGCGACGGCCGTGCGCGTGCCGGTGTTCTACGGACACTCCGAGGCCGTGCACATCGAGACGCGCGACAAGCTCGGCGCCGACGAGGCCCGCGCGCTGCTCGAGGCGGCACCCGGCGTCGTCGTCGTCGACGAGCGCAAGGCCGGCGGATACCCGACCGCAGTGAGCCACGCTTCGGGCAAGGATCCGGTGTTCGTCGGGCGCATCCGCGAGGACATTTCGCACCCGCGCGGCCTTTCGATGTGGGTCGTCGCGGACAATCTGCGCAAGGGCGCGGCGCTCAACGCGGTGCAGCTTGCCGAGCTTTGGACGAATGAATAGCAAGGCGCGGGCGTCCCGCTGGGCCCGTCAGGCTCGAGCGCGCCCAGCGAGGCTTCCGGTCGACGCGGCAGCAGTCGACAGAAAGCGCTTTTCCATGCTGCGGTTATAGTTAGCGTTGTGTTATAAGCCAGTTTCTAGGTTCAGACCGTTAGCGGGGCACCGTCAGGTATGCCTTCGGGGGCTCGTAAGATGAATCGACCGCTCAAGCTTTCGCTCGCCGTCGCGCTGGCGCTCGGCAGCGCGCAGGCCTTCGCGCTGGGCCTCGGCATGATCGAGGTCAAGTCGAAGATGAACGAGCCGCTGCTCGCCGAGATCCCGGTGGTGGCGGCCTCGCCCGAGGAAGCCCAGGCGCTGCGGGTCCAGCTTGCCGGCGCCGACGACTTCGAGCGTATCGGGCTCGACCAGTCGGGCCTTTCAGTGCCGCTCGAATTCTCGGTCACGACCGACGAGGCGGGCCAGCCGATCATCGTGGTTTCGAGCTCCGACCCGGTGCGCGAGCCGTTCCTGAGCTTCCTCGTCGAAGTCGACTGGGCCAACGGCCGGCTGCTGCGCGAATTCAGCGTGCTGCTCGACCCGCCGGTCGCGCCCGCGATCGTCGGATCGCGCACGATCGTCGAACCGATTGCCGAATTGCCGGAGCCCGCGCCGGAGCCGATCGCGCCGAGTGCGCCGATCGCAGTCGAGCCCGAGCCGTCGCCCGATCCGGTGTTCTCCGAGCCCGAAATCCTGCCGCCCCCGGTGTCGGAGCCCGAGCCGATCGAGCCCGAAATCGCCGACCCCGAACCCGAAACGATTGCCGCCGAGCCCGAGCCGCCGCCGCCGATCGAAGCGCCGGCCCCCGAGCCGACCTACCAGCCCGAGCCTGCGCGAGACCCGGGCGAATATGGCCCGATTGCCGAAGGCGAGACGCTCTGGGAGATCGCGAACAACACGCGACCCTCCGGCGCCGACATGAACCAGATGATGCTCGCGATCCTGCGGGCGAATCCCGACGCGTTCTACAAGGACAACGTCAACGCGCTCAAGCGCGGCGCGATCCTGCGCATTCCCGCGTCCGACCAGATCGCCGCGTGGAGCCGTTCCGAGGCGATGGCGGAGATCGTCGCGCAGCACCAGTCGTGGACTGCATCGACCGTCGTCGCCGACAGCGGCTACACCCCGCCGGCATCGACCGGCGCGCCGCCGGAGCCCGCGCCGGAAGAATCGCGACTCGCGCTCGTCCCGCCGCGCGCGGGCGCCGATTCGACGGGCGATCGGCCGGGTGCGGCCGGTGGTACCGACGACAGCGCAGCGTTGCGCGCGGATCTCGCGCAGACGCAGGAGCAGCTTGCGAGCAGCAACCAGGAAAGCGGTGAGCTGCGCCAGCGCGTGCAGGAGCTCGAGAAGATCCAGGGCGATACGAGCCGCCTGCTCGAGTTGCGCAGCACCGAGATGGCCGAGCTGCAGCGACGCCTCGCCGCGGCCGAAGCCGAAACCGAGCGGCTGCGCGCGGAGGAAGCTGCGCGTGCAACCGCGCTCGCGGCGGCCCCCGTCGCGCCGCCCGAGCCCGCCGTCGATCCGGCAGTCGATGCCGCGACGTCGAACGCGACGCCGGAGCAGTTGACCGCGCCCGACACGGCTTCCGCGACGCCGACCGATCCCGCGGTGCCGCCGGCCGACACGGCCCTCGACCCCACGACTGGCGAAGCGACCGACATCGATCCGGCAACGGACGCGGCGTCGACCGACGCCACGACCGATGACGCGACGTTGCCCGTCGATTCCGACGACGCCGGCGTCTCCGAAACCGACGCCGACACGCTCGCGACCGACACCGGCGAGTCCGAGGACAGCGCCGAAGTGCTGCCGCTGCCCGAGCCCGAGCCGGTCGACACGTCGGCCCCGGTGGAGCCCGACGGCCCGTCGTGGATGGCCAATCTGCGCAACCCGTACGTGCTCGGTGGCGCCGCCGCGCTCGCGGTCCTCGCGCTGCTTGCATTGCTGATGCGTGCGCGCAAGCGCGAAGTCGCGACGATCGAGGCGCACCAGTCGGTCGCCGATTCGTTCCGCGGCGGCGTGTTCGGCCGCCGCACCGCGGCTGCAGCGACCGCAGCGACCGCAGCGGCCGCAGCGACCGCAGCGTCGACTCCGGAAGCGGACGAGGAGCGCGAACACCTCGAGCGGCTCGCGTCGGATCCGACCGACATCGACGCGCACCTCGACCTGCTGCGGCTCTATTACATGCGCAGCGACGCCGACAAGTTCGAGGCTGCAGCCGGCGCGCTGTACGCGCAGGTGCCGGGACCCGACTCGGCCGCGTGGCAGGAGGCTGCGGAAATGGGCCGCACGCTGTGCCCGGGCAATCCGATGTTCGACAGGCCGGTCGAGCCTGCCCGCAAGGAGTTCGATTTCGATCACCTGCAGGTGGCCAGCACGCCCCCGCTGCGCGCCGCCGCGCCGGTCGTGCCGGTCGCTCCGGTCGCGGCGCCGACGCCGGTTTCTGCCGACGACAACTTCGATTTCAACCTGCTCGACGACAAGCCGAAGCCGGCGCCCGCGCCACTCGCAGACCACCGCACGCAGCAGATGCCGGCGCTCGACTTCAGTTCGCTCGACACCTCGCGGGCGTCCCCGCCCACCGCCGAGCCAGCGCCATTCGACGCTGGCGACGACTCGGTCGGCACCAAGCTCGACCTCGCGCGCGCGTACCTCGACATGGGCGACCCGGAAGGTGCGCGCAGCATGCTGCAGGAAGTGCTCAGCGAGGGCAGCGAGGTCCAGAAGACCGAAGCGAAGCGGCTGCTCGCGGACATCGGCTGAGGGCCCCGTCTGGTCGTCATTCCCGCGCAAGCGGGAATCCATTCGTGGGATGCAGAATGGATTCCCGCTTGCGCGGGAATGACGGCGCGTTGTGAGTGACGTCGCGTCCCCAGCCCTCAGCAATCAACCCCGCTCTTCGCATGCGCATCGCGCTCGGTATCGAATACGACGGCACCGACTTCATGGGCTGGCAGGTGCAGCCGCACGGTCCGTCGGTGCAGGATGCGGTCGAGCACGCCGTCGGGCTCGTCGCGAACGAACGCGTCGCGATCGCGTGCAGCGGGCGCACCGACGCCGGCGTACACGCACGCTGCCAGGTCGGGCACTTCGACACGACTGCGACACGGACGGAACGTGGCTGGGTGCTGGGCACGAATTCCCGCCTGCCGCGCAGCATCTGCGTCCGCTGGGCCGCGACCGTCACGCCGACGTTCCATGCGCGCCACTCTGCGATCGCGCGTCGCTATACGTACTCGATCCTCAACCGGCCGGTTCGTCCGGCGCTAGAGTCGCGATACGTCGCATGGGAGCGTGTCGCGCTCGACGTCTCGGCGATGCATCGCGCCGCGCAGGCCCTGCTCGGCGAGAACGACTTCACGAGCTTCCGCACGGTCGCGTGCCAGTCGCGCACGCCCTGGCGCCGGCTCGAGGAGATCGGCGTGACGCGTAGCGGCGAGCACGTCCGGATCTCGGTACGCGCCAACGCGTTCCTGCACCACATGGTCCGCAACATCGTCGGCAGCCTCGTCGCCGTCGGACGCGGCGAACGGCCGGAAAGCTGGATCGGCGAGGTGCTCGCCGCGCGCGACCGCAACCTCGCCGCGCCGACCGCCCCCGCCGTGGGGCTCGTATTCGACGGGCCCCTGTTTCCCCCGGGCCACGGGCTGCCGCCCGAAGTCTGCGCGCCGCCTGCATGAGCCGTACGCGCGTCAAGTTCTGCGGGATCACGCGGGTCGACGATGCGCAGCACGCCGGAGAGCTCGGCGCCGACGCGATCGGGCTCGTGTTCGCGCCGCGCAGCCTGCGCGCGCTCGCGATCGCCGACGCCGCGCGCATCGCCGAGGTGACGCCGGCATTCGTCGCGCGCGTCGGACTGTTCCTCGACGCGGATCCGGATTTCGTGCGCTCGGTCATCGCTGCGGTCGCGCTCGACGCGCTGCAGTTCCACGGCAGCGAGCCGCGCGAGTACTGCGCGAGCTTCGGCATGCGGTACATCAAGGCGGTCGCGATGGGCGACGGCGTCGAATTCGAGACGCGCGCACGCGCGTATCCCGACGCGGCCGCGCTGCTGCTCGATTCGCACGCCAGCGGCGGGCAGGGTGGCACCGGCGCGCGCTTCGACTGGGCGCGGGTGCCGCGCGCATACGCGCAGCCGATCGTGCTCGCGGGGGGCCTGACCGCGGACAACGTCGCCGACGCGATCGCCATCGCGCGGCCGTATGCCGTCGACGTCTCGAGCGGGATCGAGGCGCGCCCCGGGATCAAGGATTCTGGCAAGATGCAACGTTTCCTCGACGAGGTTCGACGTGCGGGTTGAACACGCCATCGAAGTGCGCGACTACGGCGCGTATCCCGACGCCCAGGGGCACTTCGGCCCGTACGGCGGACAGTACGTGTCCGAGACGCTGATGGCGCCGCTCGCGGAGCTCGCCGCGGCGTACGCGAGCTGCCGGCGCGATCCTTCGTTCCTCGCCGAGCTCGACCGCGATCTTGCGCATTACGTCGGCCGGCCCTCGCCGATCTACCACGCCGAGCGCCTGTCGCGAAAAACCGGTGGCGCGCAGATCCTGCTCAAGCGCGAGGACCTGAACCACACCGGCGCGCACAAGATCAACAACACGGTCGGGCAGGCGCTGCTCGCTCGGCACATGGGCAAGACGCGCATCATCGCCGAGACCGGCGCCGGGCAGCATGGCGTCGCGACCGCGACGGTCGCGGCGCGTCTCGGGCTCGAGTGCGTCGTCTACATGGGTGCCGTCGACATCGAGCGGCAGGCGATCAACGTCTATCGCATGAAGCTGCTCGGCGCGCGCGTCGTGCCGGTCACCTCGGGCTCGCGCACGCTCAAGGACGCGCTCAACGAGGCGATGCGCGACTGGGTCACGAACGTGCAGGACACGTTCTACATCATCGGCACGGTCGCCGGCCCGCACCCTTATCCGATGCTCGTGCGCGACTTCAACGCGGTCGTCGGTCGCGAGGCGCGCGCGCAGATGCTCGCCGAATACGGCCGGCTGCCCGACGCGCTCGTCGCGTGCGTCGGCGGCGGCTCGAACGCGATCGGCCTGTTCCATGCGGTCCTCAACGACGCGGCCGTCCGGATCGTCGGCGCCGAAGCCGCGGGCGAGGGCATCGCGACGGGGCGGCACGCCGCGTCACTGTCGGCCGGCCGGCCCGGCGTGCTGCACGGCAACCGGACCTACCTGCTCTGCGACGACGACGGGCAGATCACCGAGACGCATTCGGTCTCGGCGGGCCTCGATTATCCCGGCGTCGGGCCCGAGCATGCCTGGCTCAAGGACTGCGGCCGCGCGCAGTATTTCGGCGTCAGCGACGACGAGGCGCTCGCGGCGTTCCACGAGCTCGCACGCACCGAGGGCATCCTCGCCGCGCTCGAATCGAGCCACGCAGTCGCGCAGGGCATCAAGCTCGCGCGCGAACTGCCGCGCGACAAGCTCGTGCTCGTGAACCTGTCGGGTCGCGGCGACAAGGACGTGCACACGATCGCGAAGCGCGACGGGCTGACGCTGTGAGCGCCGGAAATCCTGAGTCGATGCGGCCGAACCGCATCGACCGGCGCTTCGCCGAGCTGCGCGCGACGTCGCGCAAGGGGCTGATCCCGTTCGTGACGGCGGGCGATCCGCATCCCGATTTCAGCTGCGCGATCCTGCACGCGCTCGTCGCTGCCGGCGCCGACCTGCTCGAGCTCGGCGTGCCGTTCTCCGA
>DATLNY010000105.1:0-4171 GCA_035536495.1 Candidatus Saccharimonadia bacterium
GCAGCGGCGCGAGCACGCGCTCTGCCAGGACGAACTCCTCGAGCAGCACGAGCGCGTCGCCGTGGACCTCGACGTTCGCGGGCGCGGATGCGTCGATCGCATGCGCGCGCGCGGCGGCGCGGACGCCGCGATCGAGGCGTCCGGCCTGCAGCTCGGTCGTCGCGAGCGTACGCAGCAGCAGGTCGTCGTCCGGCGTCACGGCGAGCACGCGCTCGAGCAAAACGACGGCCTCGTCGTGCCGGCCGGTCGCCGCGAGAGTCTGCGCGAGGTTGCCGTTGATGACGGGCTCGAGCGGATTGAGCGCGAGCGCCTGCTCGAGCACGCGTCGCTGCTCGTCGAATTTCCCCTGCCGGCCGTAGACGCCCGCGAGCCACATCGGTGCCATCTCGTAGCGCGGATCGAGCTCGATGGCCTGCTCGAGGCTGCGTCGCGCGGCATCGAGCTGGCCGACCGACATGCGCAGCAGGCCGAGCGTCGCCCAGGCCTCGCCCGACTGCGGGTCGAGCGTGACGGCCTTGACCGCGTACGGCTCGGCGAGCTGCGCGGCCTGGTTCGGCGCGAGCATTCCGTAGTCGACCTGCAGCAGGTACGTGTCGGCGAGGCCCGCGTTCGCGCGGACGAAGTCGGGTGACGCCGCGAGGGCCTGCTCGAACAGCACGCGCGCGCGCTCGAGCGACGCCGGCGTGCGCTTGCGCCATTGCCCGCGCGCCTCGAGGTACAGCTCGAGCGAGCGCGCGTCGTCGGCGCTCGCGGCGGCGCCGGTCGGCGCGTCGAGCCGGCCGAGCTCACCGACCTGCTTCTCGAGCTGCGCGGCGATCGCGGCCGTCACCTCGTCCTGCAGCGCGAAGATGTCCTCGTCGCCGCGCTCGTAGGTTTCCGACCAGAGGTGGAAGCCGTCGCTCGCGTCGATGAGCTGCGCCGTCACGCGGATCCTGCCGCCGGCCTTGCGCACCGAACCTTCGAGCAGCAGCGCGACGTCGAGCGCCTCGCCGATCGCGCGCACGTCGTCGGCGCGCCCGCGGAACGCGAACGACGACGTCCGCGCGGCGACGCGCAGGCCGTCGATGCGCGCGAGCCGGTCGAGCAGCTCCTCCGCGATGCCGTCCGCCAGCCAGCCCTGGTCGTGGTTCGCGCTCATGTCGTCGAACGGCAGGACTGCGACCGAGTTCTTCGCTGCGGTGCTCGCGGGTGCGGACGGAGCGACTGCACGCGGCTCGTAGACCTGCGCGAGCCAGTAGCCGACGCCGGCGACCGTCAGCAGCGTGACGCCGACGACGAAGAGCCGCGCGGCGCCGGTGCGCGCACCGGGCGTGCGCTCGATCCCGTGCGACGTCGCGTCGAAGTACCACGCGAGCACGAGCGCGACCGGAAGCCCGAGGATCGCCGCGAGCACCGCCCAGGTCATGACCCAGCCCGGCGCGCCGAGCGGCGCGAGCGTCACCTCTGCGACCTGCAACGCGACCCAGGCGACGATGACGTAGCCGATCGCGACGCGCACGACCTTTCGGCGCCTGAGCTCCGCCCAGGTCGTGGCGAGCAGCGGTCGCGCGGGCTCTATCGTCGGTTCGGGCGCGGACACCGGCTTTCGATGCGTTTCGCGACGGGAGGGTTACGCGATGCTAGCGGAGCGAGCGCGCCCCGCCATCGGCTTGTCGTCACGAGAAACGCTCAGGCGTCCTCGAGGTACGTGTAGCCGGTCAGGCCCGACTCGAGCGCACCGCGCACGCGCTCGGCGTCCTCGCGCGCGAGGTTCGCCGCGGCGATCTTGCGCGAGTACGCAAGCCGGATCTCGTTCGCGTCGTAGCCGACGTAGCCGAGCAGCCGGTCGGCCGTGTCGCCGCGGCGCGCGTGCTCGAGCACGTAGCCGTCGCCGGTGAGGCGCACGTCGACCGCGTCGGTATCGCCGAACAGGTTGTGGATGTCGCCGAGCGTCTCCTGGTACGCGCCGACGAGGAAGATCCCGAGACGGTACGACTCGCCTGCGCGCGGCTCGTGCAGCGGCAGGCTCGCGTCGATGCCTTCCGAGTCGACGTAGAGGTCGATGCGCCCGTCGGAATCGCAGGTGAGGTCGGCGATCACACCATGGCGCGTCGGCTCCTCGTCGAGCCGCGCGATCGGCACGATCGGGAACACCTGGTCGATCGCCCAGACGTCGGGGATCGACTGGAACACCGAGAAGTTGACGAAGTACTTGTCGACGAGCTTGTCGTTGAGCTCGTCGAGCGCCTGCCGGTGCGCGCGGTCGTGCTGCTTCAGCCGCGCGCGCACGGCGTTCGCGATCGCATAGAACAGGTCGTCGAGCTCGGCGCGCTGCGCGAGGTCGATCGCGCCGAGCGCGTAGAGCGACTGGCCTTCCGCGAGGTGGTGTTGCGCCTCGTGGTAGAGCTCGAGTGGTGGGCGCGCGTCGATGTCGTCGAGCACCTCGCGCAGGTGGCGGATCGCCGGGGCTTCGTTCGGGATCACCGGCGGGATGCGGCCGGCCGGCGCGCGCTCGACTTCGCTGACGTTCGCAACGAGCACGGCATGGTGCGCGGTCATCGCACGCCCGGCTTCCGTCAGCACCATCGGCGCCGGCAGGCCGTGCTCTGCGCACGCCTCGGCGATCGGCGCGACGATCGTCGAGGCGTACTGGTGCAACCCGTAGTTGATCGAGCAGAAGCTGCGCGAGCGCGTACCTTCGTAGTCGACACCGAGGCCGCCGCCGCAGTCCATGTAGTCGATGCGGACGCCGAGCTTCGAGACCTCGACGAAATAGCGCGTCGCCTCGCGCATGCCGCTCGCGATGTCGCGCACGTTCGAGATCTGCGAGCCCATGTGGAAGTGCAGCAGCTTGAGCGTGCCGGCCTGGCCGCCGGCCTTGAGCTTCTCGACGAGGTCGAGCACCTGGCGCGGCGACAGGCCGAACTTGCCCTTGTCGCCGCCGGTGTTCTGCCATTTGCCGGCGCCGATCGATGCGAGCCGCATGCGCACGCCGAACGCGGGCTCGACCCCGAGCGACACGGCTTCCTCGAGCGCGGCGCGCAGCTCCGACGGCTTCTCGATCACGATGACGACGTTGAGCCCGAGCTTGCGCCCGATCAGCGCGAGCTTCAGGTACTCGCGGTCCTTGTAGCCGTTGCAGATGACGATGCTTCCCGGCCGCGCGAGCGCGAGCACTGCGACGAGCTCGGGTTTGGAGCCGGCCTCGAGCCCGAAGCCGCGCTCTCCGCGCGCGACGAGCTCGCCCGCGACCGAGCGGTGCTGGTTGACCTTGATCGGATAGACCGCGGTGTACCCGCCCGCGTAGTCGTGCTCGGCCATCGCCTGCGCAAACGCGGCCTGCATGCGCAGCAGGCGGTCGCCGAGCACGTCGGCGAAGCGCACGAGCACCGGCAGCTTGAGGCCCTGTCGTTCCGCCGCGGCGACGACTTCGGCGAGCGCGACTTTCGGACCCTGCGGGCCGCGGGGATGCACCGTCACGAACCCGCCGTCGCCGACGTCGAAGTAGCCCTCGCCCCAGTGCGGGATCGAGTAGGTGTGGCGCGCGCGATCGATGGTCCAGTCGCTCATCTTCGGTCGGTCCAGCGGTCGGTCGGTCGCGCATTGTAGGGCCGCGCTGCCCCGGGGCGAGCGCGCGCCGCGCTCCAGCCTTCAGCGCGCGCGGCTACAATCGCGCTCCACGCAAGGAGCACGCCGATGGCCCTCGACCAGAGCTGGTTCACCGAAGCGCACGAGGCCTCGGGCTCGGCGATCTCGTTCCGCATCACCGGCAAGCTCGCCGAAACGAAGACGCCGTTCCAGTTCATCGAGATCTACGAGACGACCGACTGGGGCAATCTCATGGTGATCGACGGCTGCGTCATGCTGACGAGCCGCGACAACTTCCTCTACCACGAGATGGTGAGCCACCCGGCGCTGTTCACGCATCCTGCGCCGAAGCGCGTCGTCATCATCGGCGGCGGCGACTGCGGCACGCTGCGCGAGGTGCTCAAGCACCCCGAGGTCGAGTCGTGCGTGCAGTGCGACATCGACGAGCAGGTCACGCGCCTGTCCGAGCGCTTCTTCCCCGAGCTGTGCGATGCGAACGCCGATGCGCGCGCGACGCTGATGTTCGACGACGGCATCGCGTACATGAAAAACCTCGACGCGGCCAGCGTCGATGTCGTCATCGTCGATTCGACCGATCCGGTCG
>DATLNY010000106.1:0-9950 GCA_035536495.1 Candidatus Saccharimonadia bacterium
TTTCCGCGCCGAGCTTCTCGGCGTAAAGCGCCCAGCCTTCACCGAATGCACTGATGTAGCCGAGGCGGCGGAAGAGCGGCTGCTCGCCCTGTTCGGCCGCAAGCGCAACCTGCATGTGGTGCCCGGGAACCGCCTCGTGCAGCGTCAGCGCCGGGAGTGCGTAGAGCGGACGGCTTTCGAGCTTCGTCGTGTTGACCCAGTAATAGCCGGGCTCGTCGCTGCCGTACGGCGCGCCGGCGTAGCGACCGGCCGTGTAGTACGGCGCGATCGCCGCGGGCACCGGCGCGATTCCGAACGGACGTCTCGGCAGCGTCCCGAAATACTTCGGCAGCACGCCGTCGACGCGCTTTGCGATCCACGCCGCCTGCATCAGCAGCTGCTCGTCGCTTGCGGCGTAGAACTGCGGGTCGCTGCGCAGCTTCGCGAGGAACGAGGCGAAGTCTCCCTCGTGGCGCACCTCGCGCACGATCTTCTCCATCTCGGCGCGGATCCGCGCGACCTCGGCGAGGCCGCGCTCGTGGATCGCCTTCGCGTCGAGGTCGAGCGTCGTGTATTCGCGGATCTGGCTCGCATAGAACGCCTTGCCCTCGGGCAGGTCGTACGCCGCGATCGTCGTCCGCGCGCCCGGCACGTAGTGCTTCGCGAGGAACTCGCGCAGCTTCGCGTAGGCCGGCAGCACGTGCTCTTCGATCGCGCGCGCACCGTCGCGCCGCAGCGCGTCGGCGTCGGCCTTCGGGATCGATGCCGGGATCGACGCGAACGGCGCGTAGAACACGCTCTGCTCGACCGAGCCCGGCTCGGCGTAGGTCGCAAGCGCGCTGTCGCGGCCCGCGAGCACGACGCGCGGCACCGTGATGCCTCGCTCGAGCCCGAGCTTAAGCAGCTCGACGTGCTCGTCGAGCCAGCGCGGCAGGTCGAGAAGCCGCGCGATGTAGCGCCGGTAGTCGGCCTCGGTCGCGAGCGGCTGCACGCGCGGCAACTGCGCGATCTCCGAGTAGAACGCGCTGTCGGAGTTCATCGGCACGAGGTGCGCGCCGAAGCGCACCGTGTTCGCGCGCGCCTCGAGCTGGTCGCGGAAGATCCGGAAGTTGATCCGTTCGGCTGGCGACAATGCGTCGGTGTCGATCTTCGCGAGCGAAGCGAGCGTTTCGTCCCAGTGCGCGAGCCGCTTGCGCTGCGCTGCATCCGTCACGCTGCCGAGCCGGTCGGCGCCTTCGCGCCGGCCCGCATAGGTCGCTTCGATCGGGTGCTCGGCGAAGTGCCAGGCTAGCTCGCGCTCGGTCAGCGCGCGGAATGCCGCGTCGGCGCGCTCGGCGGCCTCGCTTGGTGCGGCCCTGTTCGGTGCGGCGCCGAGCGCGAGCAGCGCCGCAAAAGCCAGACGGATGGACGCACGCATCGAACGCTCCTCAGCGCGCGAGGTGATCGAGCGGCAGCACGCGCGTGTGCTTGACCGTCCGGAGCACGAAGCTCGAATTGACGTCGGAAACGCCCGAGGCCAGCAGCCGGTCGAGCAGGAACCGCGAGAAGTGATCGAGATCCTCGACGTAGACGTGCAGAAGGTAATCCATGTCGCCGGTCAGCGCGTGGCACGCGACGACCTCGTTCCAGCTGCCGACGCGCTCGACGAAGCGCGCGATCGCGTCCGAGTCGTGCTGCTCGAGTTGCACGCGCACGAACGCCTGCAGCCCGAGTCCGACCCGCTTCGGGTCGAGGTGCGCGGTATAGCCCGCGATGATCCCGGCCTGCTCGAGCCGCTGCAGGCGGCGCAGGCACGGTGAGGGCGACAGGCTCACGCGCTCGGCGAGCTCGGCATTCGTGATGCGGCCCTCGCGCTGCAGCACGTCGAGGATGCGCCGGTCGGTTCGATCGAGCTCGGTCGCTGTCGGCATGATTGTTCCGCCATGGGACGCTATCGAGCCACGATATTGCCGTTATCTCGCCTCAGGCCGCAACAATGCAACCCTGTTGCCCCGCCGTCCGTCTAGTCTTTCGGTATCCGGCCAGGCGACACCGATGGAGTCCATTCCCGATCCCGCCAATCCCAGGCGCGTCGAACACCAGCTCACCGACAAGGGCTACGTCCCGGTCTACACGACGGCGGTCGTCGAGCAGCCGTGGGACCGCTACACGCCGGAGGAGCACGCGGTGTGGACGACGCTGTTCGAGCGCCAGCGCCGGGTGCTCGAAGGCCGCGCGTGCCGCGAGTTCCTCGACAACCAGGCGCGTTTCGGCATCGGCGCCGACGCGATCCCGCGCTTCGACGATCTCAACCGCGTGTTGCGCGCTGCGACCGGCTGGGAGCTCGTCGGCGTCGAGGGCCTGCTGCCGGAGCTGACGTTCTTCGAGCATCTCGCGCACCGGCGCTTCCCCGTGACCTGGTGGATCCGCAAGCCCGACCAGCTCGACTACATCGCGGAGCCCGACCTGTTCCACGACCTGTTCGGCCACGTGCCGCTGCTGCTCAATCCGGTCTTCGCCGACTACATGCAGTGTTACGGCCAGGGTGGCGTCAAGGCGCACGGGATCGGCCCGGAGGCGCTCGTCAACCTCACGCGGCTCTACTGGTACACGGTCGAGTTCGGCCTCATCGCGGCGCCGGAAGGCTTGCGAATCTACGGCTCGGGCATCGTCTCGTCGAAGGGCGAATCGATCCACTGCCTCGAGCACGCCGCGCCGAACCGGCTCGGCTTCGGGCTCGAGCGCGTCATGCGCACGCGCTACCGGATCGACACGTACCAGAAGACGTATTTCGTCATCGACAGCTTCGAGCAGCTGTTCGATGCGACGCGGCCGGACTTCACGCCGATCTACCAGCGGCTCGCGACGAGCGAGGCGGTGCCGGCCGGCGCGGTGCTCGACTCGGACCGCGTGTTCCACCGCGGCACGGGCGAGGGCTGGGCCGACGGTGGCGACGTCTGAGGCAGCGGTGCGGCGCCTGCGCGACGCAAGCGTGCGCGACGCCGCGCTCGCGCTCGCGCTGACCGCGATCGCGGGATGCCATCATGCGGTCGTCGAGCGCGGCCCGCCGGGGCCCGACGACGCACCGCCCGCGACGCCCGCGTATCGCGTCGCGGCGCAATACGCGCGCGCAGCCGCCGCGCCCGCCGCCAAGGCATTCGAGCTGCGGATCGCGCGCGCCGATGCGGCGCTGCCGGCGACGCAGAACTGGGAAGCGACGCTGATCGTCACGCATGCCGATGCAAGCGACGCCGATCGCGACGAGCTGATGCTCGCGTGGATGGACGGTCGCAGCGGCGCCGACGGCAGGACCGACACGCGGCTCGGCTACGCGCGCTCGCGCGACGGCGCACGGACCTTCGCGCCGCAGGCCGTGCCGTTGCTCGCGGGCACGCAGCTGCCGTTCGATCCGATGCTCGCGATCGACCGGACGACGGGGCGCCTGTATCGCGGCGCGATCTCGATCGGCGCATCGGGCCGCATCGGCTGGGTCGCGAGCGGCGAGGGCGCGGCACCGGATCCGTTCGGAGCGCCGACGATCGCGCTCGCGACGCAACCCGCGATCGACAAGGGCTGGCTCGCGGCGGGCCCGCTGCCCGGCAACGCCGGCCGCGCGGTCTACTTCGCGCACAACTTCGGCGTGCAGCGCAGCCTCGACGGTGGCGCGACCTGGTCGGCGCCCGTCGGATTGCCGAACGGCGGCGCGCTGCCGCAGACGCTCGTCGCGCCGGACGGAATGCTTGGAATCGCGTACTACCGCTCGCCGTCGAGCATCCGCTTCGTGCGCAGCGACGACGCAGGCGCGAGCTTCACGTCGCCGGTTGCGGTCCATGCGCTCGCGGCCGAACCGACCGCGCTCGGGGCCGCGATCGCGGGCGGCTTCCGCACCGCGCCGTTCGGGACGCTCGCACGCGATCCACGCGACGGCACGCTCTACCTCGTGCTCGCCGACGTCACTGCGGTCGCCGGTGACGAGCGCGACGTCGACGTGCTGCTGTTCCGCTCCGACGACCGCGGCACGAGCTGGTCGTCGCCGACGATCGTGCCGGGCGATGCGCCGCCGATGTCGGACCAGTTCCTGCCGGCGCTCGCGGTCGACGCGGCCGGCCGGCTCCATCTCGCGTTCCTCGACACGCGCCGCCACGCCGGCGGCGACGCGGCGACCGCCGCACCGGTCGATACGTGGTACGCGGTCAGCGACGACCGCGGCGCGACGTTCCGCAGCACGCGGCTCACCGACGCGCCGATCGATTCGGCCAGGACCAACTGGTCCCCGCTCGCGCCGCTGCCGAACCAGTTCGTCGGCGACTACATCGGGCTCGACGTGTCCGCGCATGCGGCGTACGTCGCGTATCCGTCGCCGCGCGACGGCGCGATCGCGATGACCGTCGCGCGGATCGATTTCCCCGCGACGACGGACGGCACCTTGCCGATCCGCGATCCGCGCGGGCTCGCCGGCGCGTGGTTCGATCCGGCGCGCTCGGGCGAAGGCCTCGAGCTGCACTGGATCGAGGGCGACGTGCTGCTCGCGGTCTTCTACGGCCACCGCGACGACGGCAGCAACCTGTTCCTGATCGGCACGCGCGCCGGCGCGCCGCGCTACGGCGAGGCGCTCGAGATTCCCCTCGTCGCGACGCGCGGCGGCCGCTACAACGGGCTCGACCCCGCCGCGATCCGGCGGGAGCGCTGGGGCACGCTGACGCTGCGCTTCGAGACGTGCGACCGCGCTACCGCGACGCTCGCCGGCGACGACGGCTCGCAGTCGCTCGCGCTCGAGCGCCTCGCGCGGCCGGCGGGGCTACGGTGCGACTGATCGTCCTGCACGCGCATTGCGCCGCATAATCGGGACATGGACGATTTCATCGAGATCTATCCCGGGGCGATCGACGCCGCGAGCTGTGCTGCGCTGATCCGCCGCTTCGAGCAGGCCGGTACCGCGCAGCGCGGCGCGACCGGCGGCGGCGTCGATCTCAAGCTCAAGGACTCGTGGGACATCCGCATCACGGGCGCGGCGGCGTGGCAGGACGCGGATCAGGCGCTCAACGTCGCCGTGTTCGCCGGCCTCGCGGCGTACGTCAGGAAGTACCGGTTCGCGCTGATCGCGCCGTTCTCGCTGAAGCTCCCCGATGCGGCCGGCGGGCTGCGCGCGATCGACGACGCGAGCTTCGAGACGCTCGACGACGAGTCGTTGCGCAAGCTGCTCATCGCGGTATTCCGCCCGGGCTCGATCAACCTGCAGAAGTATCTCGCCGACGTCGGCGGATATCCCTATTGGCATTGCGAGCACTATCCGAAGGACGCCACGGCCGAGACGCTGCACCGCACGTTGCTGTGGACGATCTACCTCAACGAGGGCTTCGCCGACGGCGAGACCGAGTTCGTCTACCAGAAGCGACGCATCGTGCCGCGCACGGGCTCGCTGCTGATCGCGCCGGCGTCGTTCACGCACACGCATCGCGGCAATCGTCCGAGCGGGGGCGACAAGTACATCGCGACGTCTTGGGTGCTGTTCCAGCGCGCCGAAGTGCTCTATCGCGCGCCGCCAGCGCCCTCCGCGCCGGCGCCCGCGGCGCCGCGGCGCTAGCGCACGGCGAGCAGCGGCTCGAGCGCGCCCAGCACGTGCGCGAGCAGCTTCGGCTGCGCGGCGGCGTTCGGGTGCAGCTGGTCGGGCAGGAATCCGTCGCGGCCCGACGCGATCGGCTCGAGCAGGAACGGCAGCAGCGCGACGCCGTGCTCGCGCGCGAGCGCGGCGTAGGTCGCGTGGAACGCATCGGCGTAATCGGCGCCGTAGTTCGGCGGGATCCGGATCCCGACGAGCAGCACGCGCGCGCCACGCGCCTTCGACGCGACGACGATCCGCGCGAGGTTCGCGCGCATCTCCGCGAGCGGCAGGCCCCGCAGGCCGTCGTTCGCGCCGAGCGCGACGACGACGACCGACGGCGAGGTCCGCGCGAGCTCGGCGTCGATGCGCGACGCGCCGCCCGCCGTCGTCTCGCCGCTGATGCTCGCGTTCGCGACCTTGATGCCGCGCGGCGCAAGCTCGCGCTCGAGCAGCGCGACCCAGCCGTCCTCGACCGAAAGCCCGTAAGCGGCCGAGAGCGAGTCCCCGACGACCAGCACGGTTGGTTTCGCGGCAAGCGGGCCCCACCAGAACAACAGGCACAGCAGCGGCAGCAGGCGCTTCATGGATCGTGACGTCACCGCGACGAAGGGCGCGCAAGGATACGGAATGATGGAGCAGTCTTCGGTGAACGGCGAATCGGCCGGCGGCGCCGCCGCTTCGGCGGTCCGCGCGGAGCGGCTCGGCAAGCGTGTCGTGCTGCCTTCGCACGCGCTGACGATCCTCGACGAGGTCGATTTCTCGATCGCGCCGGGCGAGGCCGTCGCGATCGTCGGCGCGTCGGGGTCGGGCAAGTCGACGCTGCTCGGGCTCCTCGCAGGCCTGGACACGCCGAGCAGCGGGCGCGCGTGGCTCGACGGCGTCGATCTCTCGACACTCGACGAGGACGGCCGCGCGCGGCTGCGCGGCGCGCGCGTCGGTTTCGTGTTCCAGTCGTTCCAGCTGCTGCCGATGCTCGACGCGCTCGAGAACGTCGCGTTGCCGCTCGAGCTCGCGGGCCGCGACGACGCCGAGTCGCGCGCACGCGCGATCCTCGAACGCGTGGGCCTGGGCGAGCGCACCGACCATTACCCGCGCCAGCTGTCGGGCGGCGAGCAGCAGCGCGTCGCGATCGCGCGCGCGTTCGTCGCGCAGCCCGCGGTGCTGTTCGCCGACGAGCCGACCGGCAACCTCGATGCGGAGACCGGCGCACGGATCGCGGACCTCCTGTTCGAGCTCAACGCCGCGCACGGGACGACGCTCGTGCTCGTGACGCACGACGCGACGCTCGCAGCGCGCTGCGGGCGCCGCCTCGTGCTTGCCGGCGGACGGCTCGTCGGATGACGAAGCTCGGCCTCGCGTGGCGGATGACGCGGCGCGACTTCGCTTCGGGCGAGGTGCTCGTGCTCGTCGCGTCGCTCGTGCTCGCGGTCGCTGCCGTGACGGGCGTCGGCTTCGTGACCGACCGTACGGCGCGTGCGCTCGCACGCGAGGCGAACATGCTGCTCGGCGCCGACGCGGTGCTGCGCGACGACGCGCCGATCGCGCCGGCGCTGCGCGAGCGCGCCGCCGTCGAGGGAATCGCCGCGAGCGCGAGCGCGACGTTTCCGAGCATGCTGCGCGCCGGCGATCGCTTCCAGCTCGTCGAGGTGCGCGCGGTCGAGGCAGGATATCCGCTGCGCGGCGCGCTCGAGGACGGGACCGCGGTCGCGATCCCGATCGGCCCTCCGGCGCCCGGCGAGGCATGGATCGGAGCACGCCTCGCGCAGCAGTGGCAGCTTCGCGCCGGCGACCGCGTCAAGCTCGGCTCGAGCGAGCTTGTCGTCGCGCGCATCGTGACGCGCGAGCCCGACGCGGCGTTCGACTACTTCGACGTCGCGCCACGCGTGTTCGTCAACCTTGCCGACCTCCCCGCGACCGGGCTCGTGCAGGAGGGAAGCCGCATCGGCTATCGGCTCGCCGTCGCGGGAGAACCGGCGGCGGTCGCACGATGGGTCGCCGCGGCGAAAGCGGGGCTCGGCGCCGGAACGCGCCTCGAAACGATCGAGGACGCGCGGCCCGAGCTTCGCCGCGCGCTCGCCCGCGCCGACCGCTTCCTCGGGCTCGCCGCGCTCGCCTCCGCGATCCTCGCCGCGATCGCGATCGCGATGGCGGCGCGCCGCCACGCTGCGCGCCACCTCGACAGCGCCGCGGTGCTGCGTTGCCTCGGTGCGAGTGCGCGCGACCTGCTCGTGTTGACGCTCGCCGAGCTCGGACTGCTGCTCGCCGGCGCGAGCCTCGCGGGCATCGCGCTCGCGTGGCTGCTGCAGGCAGGCCTCGCGGGCTGGCTGTCGGGGATGCTCGGCACCGAGCTGCCCGCGCCGTCGTGGCGACCGGCGATCGAAGGCTTCGGCGTCGCGCTCGTGCTGCTCGCGGGCTTCGCGCTCGGCCCCGTGTTGCGGATCCGGCGTACGCCGACGCTGCGCGTGCTGCGGCGCGAGCTCGAGCCGGCCGAGCCGCGCGCCGCGCTGACGCTGCTCGCCGGGCTCGCCGCGCTCGGCGGCCTGCTCGCGTGGCGCGCGAACGATGCGACGCTCGCGGCCGCGGTGCTCGGCGCGATCGCAGCCACGGCGGCCGTGCTCGCATGCGTCGCGTGGCTGCTGCTCGGCGCGCTGCGCGGCTTCGCGCAGCGCGTGCCGGCGGGCCTGCGCCTCGGTCTCGTCGCGGCGACCCGTCGCCGCGCGCAGAGCATCGCGCAGGTCGTCGCGCTCGGGCTCGGGCTCATGGCGCTGACGCTGCTGACGCTCGTGCGGACCGACCTGCTCTCGCGCTGGCGCGAGGAAACGCTGCGCGACGTGCCCGATCGCTTCCTCGTCAACGTACAGCCCGACCAGGTCGAGCGCATGAAGGCGCTGCTCGTCGGTGCGGGCGTCGCGGCGCCCGAGCTCCATCCGATGATCCGCGGGCGGCTCGCCGACGTGAACGGCGTGCGCCCGCGTGACGCCCGTCGCGAGGAAGGCCGGCCGAGCCGGCTCGCCGAACGCGAGTTCAACCTCTCGGCCGCGAGCGCGCTGCGCGAGGACAACACGATTGTCGCGGGTGCGTTTCCGTCCGCCGTGCCGTCCTGGTCGGTCGAGGCGCGTTTCGCAGCGACGCTCGGCTGGAAGCTCGGCGACCGGCTCGCGTTCGACGTCGCGGGCCGTCGCGTCGAGGCGCCGATCGGAAGCCTGAGGACGGTCGAGTGGGAATCGTTCCGCCCGAACTTCTTCGTGCTCGGGCCGCCCGAGCTGCTCGTCGGGCTGCCGGCGAGCTACATCGGCAGCTTCCGGGCGCCGGCGCAAGGCGATGCGGCGCTCGCGCGTCTCGTCGGCGAGTTCCCGAACGTTTCCGTCATCGACGTCGGCCGCATCGTGCAGCAGATCACGCGGATCGCCGAGCAGGTCTCGCGCGCGGTCGAGTACGTATTCGTGTTCACGCTCGCGGCGGGCGTGCTCGTGCTGCTCGCCTCGGTGCTGGCGAGCCAGGACGAGCGCCTGCGCGAGGCCGCGGTGCTGCGCGCGATCGGCGCGCGCCGGCGCCAGCTCGTCGTCGCGCAGCTCGCGGAGTTCGGCACGCTCGGACTCGTCTCGGGCGTGATCGGCGCCGGCGCTGCGGCGGCCGTCTCGCTCGTGCTCGCGACGCAGGTGTTCGAGATGCCGGCGCGTCTCGATTGGCTCGTCGTATCCGGCGCGCTCGCGCTCGGCGTCACGCTCGTGGTCGCGTTCGGCAGCGTCGCGACCCGGCGGGTGCTGCGGGCGCCGCCGGCAGAGAGCCTGCGCACGTTGGCGGGATAAGCGTTCTTGCGCGCGACCGCCCGGATGTGACGCACGTCACATTCGGACACGCCGTTTTATGGTCGCGTCCGCTGCGTTGCAGCATGACATGTGACTTTCGTCACAGTACGGTGCGCGCCGCCGAAGGATTCGGCACCCCAGGGCAACGGAAGCTGCCCGACGGCACTCCTACTTCCGGAACCCCCAAAAATCATGAAGCAGCACAAACTGGCTGCGGCGCTCGGCGCCGCGCTCGCTCTTTCCTACGCCCTTGCGACCGCCGCGGCCGACCCCGATCCGAATCGCTATCTCTTCCAGCACGCGCCCGGCAACAAGGCCGCGGCGGAAGCGGCGCTGCGCAATGCGAACGCGCAGATCCACCACGACCTCGCGATCGCCAATGCGTTCGCCGCGACGGTGCCGCCGCAGGCGCTCCAGGGCCTGCAGGCGAGCGGCCGCTTCACGCTGATCGAGCCCGATGCGGTGCGCTACCCGCTCGCCGAGACCGTGCCCTACGGCATCGTCAACACCCAGGCCGACCAGGCGGTCGCCGTCGGCGCCGACGGTACCGGCGTCAAGGTCTGCGTCATCGACTCCGGCAT
>DATLNY010000107.1:0-3289 GCA_035536495.1 Candidatus Saccharimonadia bacterium
GCACGAGGCGGTCGCGCAGCGACGGGCGGCCGCGCTCGGCGAGGCCACGGATCTCGAGCACGGTCTCCGCATCGATCGGTCCACACCCGGTTTCGTCCGCAGAGACGAGCGCGAGCAGCCGTGGGCCTTCGCTCGCCTCGACGAGGAAGATCCCCTCCGGCTGCGGCGCGTTGCGGTCGCGCTCGACGACGATGTCCGATTCGAGCGTGAGGTCGGCCGATGCGGGCTGGAGCCGATGCGTGCGCAGCCGCGCAGGCTGGATCGGCGTCGCCGGACAGATGCTGTAGACGTACTCGCCGTCATTGTCGACGAGGTCGAGCTCGTCGACGTCGGCTTCCTGGGTGTTGGTCGAGCTCGACGTTCGCGCACCGGCCGGCGCCGGCGAAAAATCGATGCCGTAGCACAGCGAGCTCGCGCCGCCGGTGCGTTCGAGCGCGGCACCGAGGTAGTCGCGCAGCGTCACGTCGCTCGCGAAGCGCGCGAGCGCGGCGGGATGCACGCGGCCCGACGGCGGGTCGGACATCAGGTGGATCGGCTGGACGGGCCGCGTGAAGCCGCCGGTCAGCGGCGCGGGCAACGACAGTGCGAGCGCCGCGGTGCCCTCGTGCTCGAGTGGCAGGTCGACCGTGATCGATCCGGCGGCGTGCACCGTCGCGTCGCAACTGGCGCACGTGCGCCGGAAATACACGGCGTCGAGTTTCTTCCGCGCCGGCTCGCCGTGATTGTCGGCATAGACCCAGCGCGGCTTGCCCGCTGCGTCGTAGCCGTAATGCACGAGCGTGAGCCAGTCGCCCTGGCTGTAGACCGTGTAGCCATGGCCCGGCTCGGACTGCGGGAACCAGTGGCCCGAGCGGTCCTCGGCCGAATACCCGGGCGCGAGCTCGAGCGGCTTCAGCGCCGCGCTGCCCGATTCGCCCGCGATCGTCCAGCTCGCACGCGCGCGCCCTTCGCCTTCGAGCGTGAACGTGAACGTGCCGACGGTCTCGGTGCGCAACGGCCGGCCGGCGGCGGTGTCCCACAGGTGCCGCGTGACCGGCAGCGTCCAGGTGCGCCCGTCGCCCGGCCCGACCGCGAGGTACCACGTCGCTTCACCTTCGGCGTCGAACGTCAGCAGCGTGCCGGCGAGTTGATCGCCCGAAGGCGACAGCGTGAAGGCCCAGCCGGCGCGCTCGGGGTCGTACCACCAGCCCGGGCGCAGCGGCTTGTCGCTGGCGGTGTAACTGCGCGCGTGTGCAAGCGACGCGGCGACGAAGAACAGGACGAACAGCAGCAGGCGGCCCATGACGTATCCCTGGCGCGGGCATGCGCGGAACGCGCGCTCGTGCCTTGAAGACGCGTGACACGGCAAAGGCCCCCACGGTCGTTCGCCCTGGCCCCTGCCGGACCGGCGCGCGTCCCGTCGCACGGACCCGATCGGGCTACGATCGGATGCTCGAACCCGCAGGCGACACCATGACCGCGCAACTACTCGTCAACATCGACGTCGACGACCTCGAGCGCGCGATCGCGTTCTACGGCGCCGCGCTCGGCTTGCGCGTCAACCGGCGCTTCGGCACCTCGGGCGCGGAGCTGCTCGGCGCAGGCACGCCGATCTTCGTGCTCGCGAAACCCGCCGGCACGCCCGCGTCGTCGACGAGCGCCGACGTGCGCAGGTACGAGCGACACTGGACGCCGGTCCACGTCGACTTCGTCGTGCCGGACATCGACGCGGCGGTCCGGCGCGCGCGCGCCGCCGGCGCGGTGCTCGAGGACCGCCTCGCGACGCACGCGTGGGGACACATCGCGCACTTCGCCGATCCGTTCGGCCACGGCTTCTGCCTGATCGAGCTGCGCGGCCGCGGCTACGACGAGATCGCGACCGACTGAGCGCGGCGCTGGGGCCCGGACTCCTAGCGCGCGCGTTTCCATGCGAGCAGCGCGACGCCGGCTGCGTCGCGCAGCGTCAGCGTGTCGCCGACGATCGTCGCGCGGCGTGCCGCGGCGAGCGCGCGCAGCACGCGCTGCTCGCTCCGGCCAGCCTCGCCCTCGCAGAATTTCTTGCTCGACACGATCGCGCCGAAAGTGATCGACCCGTCGGCTGCGCGCGCGTACGTCGCGCTGAACCCGTTGCAGCCGGTGTGGCCGCGGACCTTGCCGTCGCCGAGCGCCATGCGCGGCGGCCCCTCCGCGCCGCGGAGCGACCGCGCGACCCAGCTGCCCCGCGACGCGTCGGGCGCGCCGGGTGCTGCGGCATCGGCTGCGCCCCCTGCATCGCTCGCGCACGCCGAGGCCGCGCAGGTCAGCATCAAGGCTGCGAATCTCGGGATCGTCCGCATCGTCGTTCCTCCGACGTGCGCCCACGCCAGTCTAGACCGCTGCGGGGCTCGCGTTTCAGCAGAGGAAGCGCGTGATCGGGATCGTGCGGCCGTCGGGCAGCGTCATCGTGCCGTTGCGCGTATCGCTGAAGCTCAGCACGACCGAGCCGGCGTTGGGCTGCGAGACGATCGGCGTGCGCCACGGGCCGGCCATCGCCTGGCCGTTCGCGAAGCGTTGCCAGGTGCCCTCGTATCGCATCGGCGTCGCCATCGCACCGGCGGTGAGGTACCACACCGGCAGCCCCGCGTCGTCGTACATGAAGCCGCAGATGAACACGTTGCTGCCCTGGAACTCGATCGCGAAGCCGCGTCCGGATTCGGCCGGATTCCACCACCAGCCGCTTTCCGGCGCGCCGGCCTGGGGCGCCTGCAGGCTGCCGTCGTTGCCGAACGGAAACCGCACGAGCGGCGTGACGCCGCCGGGCCACGTGAGTGTCATCGCGCTCGTGCTGCCGAAGCCGAGCTGGACGAACCCCGGCGACGGCGTCGCCTGCGGCGCGCGGTACGGGCCCGTCAGCGTCTGGCCGCCGGCGAGCTCGACCATTGCCGCTGCGAAGCGACCCGATTCGACGTAGCCAGGAACGACGAACCAGTCGGCGCGGCCGTCGCCCTCGTAATGGAAGCCCGCCATGTAGATCGCGCTGCCGCGGCGCTCGTAGAAGAAGCCGCGGCCCGATTCCGCCGGGTTCCAGTACCAGCCAAGTTGGGGCTGCACGGTCGACTGCGGGTCGACGACCGAGCCGATGTACGCCGCGATGTCGTCGACGTCGGCATTCGAGAGAACCGCGCCGAGGAAGCGCATGTCGGACCGCGACGTGATCGCGAAATCGAGCACATCGGGGTTGTTCGACGCGACCCGCGGGGAATCCGCGCGCGGATCGGCCGCATGGCATGCGGTGCACCACTGCGAATAGAGCTGCTGGCCGCGCGCGACG